>NZ_JBFRJZ010000066.1:0-8624 GCF_041469125.1 Vibrio sp. 10N.286.51.E5
CAAAATTATTTACAGGGTCTTTTAGGTTGATGACAACACGCTCAAGTGAGTCTGTTACAGCATCAAAGCCACGAACATTCACGCTTAATCACATGAATGTTCGTTTCCCTTCTCTTCTCTTCTCTCGTCTCTTAGTTGCAGACGTGTAGCTGCAAACTTTAACAGCAGGCGTTTAGTTATATCAAAGAGCTCCGTGAGAGCTGTTCTTGAGGCTTAGCTTTCTGTAGGCATCCACACCTGTTTAGAGGTGACTTTGTGATCTTTAAAGGTCAGTTCTTCAACTTTGTCACCGTTAGTATTCCAGCGAGTAAGTTTTCCGTTCGCGACTTCACCTTCATCAAACTTCGCTTGGCTGGCCTTATTACCGTTCGGGTAGTAGTCCGTTACCAATCCATCTTTTTGTCCGTCGCTGTATTCAGCTGTCAGGCTTTGTTCCCCATTGGGATACCAGCGAGAGGCGGTGCCTGATAGTTCATTGTCTTTATAATTGAGTTCTGCTTTTTTCTGTCCGTTTGGATACCAGGTTTCAGCTTTGCCTTGCAGTTCACCTTTTACGTAATTCACTTTAGAAGCGACTTGGCCATTCGGATACCAGTTAGTTTCTAGCCCAAGTTCTAAGCCATCGGCAAACTGAGCTTGGGTCGCGACTTGGCCGTTATCGAACTTCTGTTCAAATTGACCAGTGAAAGGTTTTGAATGGTTTACTTGGTAAGCCACGCCTTTACGCATCTGTAAGTAGTCAACAGCATCTTCACGCGGTGTTGCTGCATAGCTCATAGAAGATACCGTACTAAGAGCAATTAAGATTGGAACGTATTTCTTCATAATGACACCTTTTTATTGGACGGGGAAAGTGTAACGGGTGTGTTAAAAGCATTTCACTTCCGTGTATCCCTGTCAGTATCTAATAGTGGTTTTCAAGTTTTCATTATTGGCTGCCTAATATAGGGAACTTTTAAAAGCAAATTATCGATCTTATTTGTACTACAAATATGTTGGTTTAATTCATTTTTATAAATTATATCTAACGATATTTTTGCTGCTCTTCTTTAAGCTTTGATCGTCAAGAATAATAGTTTTTAACGATGAATCTTCGATTTTTAGAGACTTTGTTCATGTTTTTCGGGGTTTTGGTCGAAATTTAGTGCGGATAACTGCACTGACTTGAGGAATTGCGCTCCTAGGTGGTGCAACTTTGAACTCGATCACTTGTATGATTAATTGAGTGTCAGACTGTAAGATCATTGTCACGCATTTGGGTTATTGTAGTACAAATATACTTGCCATTTATTTATAGTGACCTCAACAAAAAAACATAAATAAAAGGTCTAACGATGGAACTCAATACCCTGATAGTTGGCATCTACTTCCTATTCTTAATTGCGATAGGGTGGATGTTTCGAACGTTTACAAGTACGACAAGTGATTACTTCCGTGGGGGAGGTAATATGCTGTGGTGGATGGTAGGTGCAACCGCATTTATGACCCAGTTCAGTGCTTGGACATTTACTGGTGCAGCAGGTAAAGCCTTTACCGATGGCTTTGCCGTAGCGATTATCTTCATCGCGAACGCATTCGGTTACCTAATGAACTACCTTTACTTCGCTCCGAAGTTCCGTCAACTGCGTGTTGTGACGGTAATTGAAGCGATTCGTATGCGTTTTGGTAAGGTGAATGAGCAAGTATTTACTTGGTCTGGTATGCCAAACAGCGTTATCTCTGCAGGTATTTGGTTGAATGGTCTAGCAATCATCGCATCGGGTATCTTCGGCTTTGATATGACAACGACGATTGTCCTAACGGGTCTGGTTGTACTGGTGATGTCAGTGACGGGCGGCTCTTGGGCGGTAATCGCATCTGACTTTATGCAGATGGTTATCATCATGGCAGTAACGGTGACATGTGCAGTCGTTGCTATTTACCACGGTGGCGGTGTTACGCAGATCATTAGCGACTTCCCGACGGATTCGTTCATCACGGGTGACAACCTTAACTACATGAGCATCTTCAGCATCTGGGCTGTGTTCATCTTCTTAAAGCAGTTCAGCATTACCAACAACATGCTTAACTCTTACCGTTACCTTGCTGCAAAAGATTCAAACAACGCACGTAAAGCAGCACTGCTTGCTTGTGTACTAATGACGCTTGGTCCAATCATCTGGTTCATGCCTTCTTGGTTCATGGCTGGTCAAGGTGTTGATTTAGCAGCTGCTTACCCAGAAGCTGGCAGCAAAGCCGCTGACTTCGCTTACCTTTACTTCGTTCAAGAATACATGCCTGCAGGTATGGTTGGCCTTCTGATTGCCGCTATGTTCGCAGCAACAATGTCTTCAATGGACTCAGGTCTAAACCGTAACTCAGGTATCTTCGTTAAGAACTTCTACGAGCCGATTCTTCGTCCTAAAGCGACAGAGAAAGAGCTAATGGTTGTTTCTAAACTAACGTCTACCTTCTTCGGTATCGCGATCATCTTGGTTGCTCTGTTCATCAACTCTCTTAAAGGTCTGAGCCTTTTCGACACCATGATGTACGTGGGCGCATTGATCGGCTTCCCAATGACAATTCCAGCATTCTGTGGCTTCTTCATCCGTAAAACACCGGATTGGGCAGGTTGGGGCACGCTAGTTGTAGGTGGTGTGGTTTCTTACTTCGTTGGTTTCGTTATCACTGCGGACATGATTCAAAACTGGTTCGGTCTAAATGAACTAACTGGCCGTGAGTGGGCTGACCTGAAAGTGGCTATCGGCCTTATCGGTCACATCATATTTACTGCTGGCTTCTTTGTTCTTTCAACACTGTTCTACAAGCCTCTTGCTGAGCACCGTGAGAAAGACGTAGACAAGTTCTTCAACAACCTAGCGACGCCACTAGTTGCTGAAAGTAATGAACAGAAGAAACTGGATAACAAGCAACGTCGTATGTTGGGTTCACTTATCGCGGTAGCGGGTGTGGGCGTAATGACTATGTTCGTACTGCCAAACCCAATGTGGGGACGCATGGTATTCGTTCTGTGTGGCTTGATTGTGTTCTCTGTTGGTCTGTTACTTGTTAAAGCAGTCGATGACAAAGTCGAGCAACAAGACGAAGTGACTCCAGCCGAAGGCTAATCTAATTCGCATCCTAAATAACATCACGGCCACCTGAACGGGTGGTCGTCATTTTTATAATCCAAACTTTAATGTGAGATGTACGATGAACAAAAAACTATTATCGGTAAGCATTATTAGCGCGTTCACGCTCGCTTTTGCAACTGGCTGTACAACACAAGAAAAAACAGCGCCCGTAGTCAGTGTCGCTGAACAAGCTGCGCCAGCTATTAGCGAAATCGACCGTAGTTACCTATTGAGCAGTGACCGCTTAACTGAGGTAGATGGCGACACTTTAGCCGTTGCTTCAGAAGAACAAGTGGCTGCGCTTAAAGCACAATTTGAAAACCTAAAAGATGGCGATGAAGTGGTGATCCCTGCCGGTAAATACGCGAACTTAGGTCAAGTGACTATTACGGCGAATGACATCACTATCAAGGCCGAGCAAGCAGGATCTGCGTGGATCACTGGTTTGATTCAGTTTGAACTGAAAGGTGATGACATCACGCTTGATGGCTTGGTATTTACTGAGGGCGGTCCTAACGAACGCTTTGGCGCAGTTCGTATGATGGGTAATGGCAATACGCTTCAAAACTCAACATTCTACTACTTCAACCACGATTACACGTACGAGCCAGACGAGCGTCGTTCTGAGTATCCAAAGTACCTTTGGGTTTCTCTATGGGGTAAAGACGGCAAAGTCATCAACAACCGTTTCGAAGGTAAGCAAAAACGCGGCACTTTGATTGGTGTGCAAAAAGATGACACAGCAGACAACCACCTGATCGCAAACAACATCTTCATGGACCAAAAGCCTAACCAGTTCAACGAATTCGACATTAAAGAAGCGATTCGTTACAACGGCAACAGCTGGGAAGCGATCCGTATTGGTGATTCTAAAGCTTCACAGTGGGATTCAAGTTCTAAGTTCGTGAACAACCTAATGATCGATATGGATGGTGAGCGTGAGCTTATCTCGATTAAGTCGGGCGACAACACGATCTCAGGTAATACTATTTTCCAAAGCACTGCGCTTATTTCACTGCGTCACGGAAAAGGCAACACAGTTGAGAACAACATGATTCTTGGTAATGGAAAGCGCCTAACGGGCGGCGTCCGTATCTACGATGAAGACCATGTGATCCGCAATAACTACATTGCAAATACTCGAGGCCGCGATGGCTTGATTGAAGGCAACGCTGACCTACGTGGCGGCATTGTTATCAACACAGGTATCATCGACGTAGCGAATGGTGAGCAGTTAGATCAATCGGTGAAAGGCAAAGAGCTTAACAAGCAGTGGACACCGAAAAACATCACTATCGAGAACAACTCTCTAGTTGATACTGAGTGGGGCATTGTTTACGGCAACCAAAGTCACCGTGTAAGTTTGTTTGACAACGCAGAAGTGGAAGGCATTTATGCGGGCGTTGATGTGGCGTTCAAACACAACGTGGTTGATAACTCGCAATCTCCTGAGTTTGTAAGTGTGCGTGCAACGCAAGATTACCCATTAGTCGGCGCAACCTACACAGACGAAACTTACGTAGGTCAAGTAACGGATTCTGGGTTGATTGAAAGCTATTCGGTTGAACTGCCAAAAATGACGGTTGAGAACGGTATCAACGCTTATCAAGGCGAAGGTGCAGACGTGTCTAAACTTGCGGTCGTGACGGCTGAAACAGCGGGTCCGGACTACGTGCTTGAGAATACGACTAAGTAAGTTATTGGCTATGGGTCATTACTTAATGGCTAATGCTTAATGGTTTGAGCTACCAAATCAATTCACGATAGCTGTCCTGACCATAACACTTAAAAAGCCTCAACAGATAATGTCTGTTGAGGCTTTATCGATCTTAGGTCGTGATCATCTCAATCTTACGTCGAGACTACTGTGATTTATACTTATGCAGTAGATCCCAAGGGATATGACATAAGTGGTGATCTTCAGGGAAGTGACTTAAGTGATGCTGGTGGATGTCGTCGCTGGCAACATAATTGGTCAACGGCAACACCTCAACAGCGATACGGTCGGCATCATCTCTTGAAGAAATATAGTGCTTAGCTTCGGTTAAGTGTTCTGCATTAGTGCTGTATACACCTGTGCGGTATTTCTCTCCGACATCGACACCTTGTTTATTCAAGCTGTAAGGGTCGATAATCTCAAACAAGTGTTCCATCAAAATCGTGACTGACGTGATGTTTGGATCAAATTCAATTTGTACGCACTCCGCGTAGCCATTGTAATCGCTTTGTGTGCCGTCGCTTTGTGTCGTTTTGTTCTCTGTTGGCTGGGCGCTTCCATTAGCACGGCCTGCTTCTGTGCTGATAACACCAGGAACGTACTTAATAAATTCTTGTACACCCCACAAGCAGCCGCCAGCTAAATAAATTTGTTCCATACTTCTCTTTGAGCTCTCTGTGTTTGTTGATGTTCGTTAGGTACCCGAATCAATACGATGATACCCGTACGTATAAAAAAGCGTCTATAAAAATGAGCGCGCAAATAAAAACAAGCGTTTAGGCATTGTAAACCTGTGCGACTGAACAAACATAAGTTTAATATGATTTGTGATTATATAAGTCAGTATTGCTTTGTCATCAACTCGAATCTCAACATCAAGTGAGCGTTACTCTAAACATGTTTGATCAAATAAAAGACTTCATTAATCCGAGCAAGAACCCAGACTTGACTCAGGCTCATGAATATCAGCGCAAGCATCTTCCTACATTGTGGCTGTTGGGCAAAACGGGGGCGGGCAAGTCATCGTTTATTCAAGCGGTCACGGGCGACTCTTCTGTAGAAGTGGGCAATGGTTTTGCGCCTTGTACCATGACGGCGATGTCGTATGAGTTTCCGCAAGACAAACCCGTGATGAGGTTTCTTGATACCAGAGGACTCAGCGAAGCGAATTACGATGCGAAAGAGGATTTGGAAGAGATTGGTCAGGCAGGTAATGCGTTAGTCGTTGTAATGAAAGCCGACGAACCTGAACAATCCGCTGTGCTTACGGCTCTAAAACAGATTAAGAAACAGAAGAAGATTAAACACTTGTTGCTGGTTCATACGGCGGTGTTGTCTTCCAGTGAACCAGATCGAGCAAGGCAAATTCAGTTCAACACCAACCAAGTAGAGAAGGCTTGGGGTAAAGAGTTTGAATCGGTAGCGGTCGATTTCGAAACGGATGACAACGCTATGTCTAACAGCGAAGCGGTTTACAACTATGACATCTTGTTAGAAAAGCTGAGCAGTATTCTTCCGGTGATAGGAATGATGGTGCAAGACAAAGAACATTCCACGCAAGAAGAAGCCAACTTTGATCAAGTAGAAAACGAAGTGCTTTGGTATGCAGGAAGTGCCGCAGCGAGTGACCTGATTCCGGGTGTTGGTTTGGTGTCGGTACCTGCGATTCAAGCCAAAATGCTTCACAGCTTGGCCAATCAATATGGGGTCGAATGGAATAAGAGAGTCTTTAGTGAGTTGATAGGCACTCTGGGAAGCAGCTTTGCTTTGCAATACGGAATGAAGCTGGGCACTCGACAGTTGATAAAGCTGATTCCAGTTTATGGTCAAACGGTAGGTGCGGTGGCTGCAGCGGCAATGAGTTTCGGCACCTCTTATGGTTTAGGTCGCGCGGCTTGTTTTTACTTCTATCATAAGAACAAAGGTGAAGAAGTGTCTGAACAAGAGATGCAGAAGATCTACAAAGAATCTCTGAAAAAAGGAAAGGCGGCGTCGGGTTATGAAGAAAATTAGAAACCTATTTCGATTACTGGCGGTGCTATCGAGCGGACGCTGGGGCATTGCCCTGATTTTGGCGATCTTCCCAAGCATTATCATGATGGGTTTTGGTGTCTTCTTGGCGATCAAATACGGTTATCTACTCGAAATGTCGATTGCCATTGCCGTGAGTACCTTGGTGTTCACCATTCCTTTATTCATTTCTAGCCGTTCTTCAAGCCGCTCTTCAAATAAAGAGTCTTTCTCGAATAAAGAGAGTGGCGGCCTTGGCGAGGATACTGCTGAAGCTGAATCACAGCATAAAAAAGCTGATATCAACGATGCATTGGTTAAGGCTTCGGCTGATTGGTCTCAAAAAGAACTGTCGATCTGGAATGATTCAAAACACCATGTACGCCAACAATTAATGGTCGACATAGAGTGGGGTAACTTAGACCAAACCGGTTTAGAGGTACTTGAATTTGTTGCGAAAAAGTTTGATAAGAAATCACTCGATTTTTCGATTCCTGAAGGGCTAAAGCTGTTCGAAGAGGTCAGCCGACGCTACAAATTGGTAGTGCGAGAGCATATCCCCGGCATTGAGTATCTCAAGGTTTCTTACATCAAAGCGGGCTACGAAGCCTACGATAAATACGGTGAGCTAGGACAGAAGATCTTCAAAGCGGCTATTTGGGGTAACCACCTTAAAAACTTGTATTTGAATCCACTCAAGGTGATTTCTGATTTAGGACGAGAACAAGCGACAGCAACGATGACAAGGGGTGTGGTTGATGACATGCAATACGCCGCCAAACAAGCCTTGTTAGATGAAGTTGCGGCGGTGGCGATTGACCTCTACAGCGAACGTTTCAGCATTGAAGATGAGGCACTTAAAGTGTCTGATGTTTCTGAACTCGACGAACAACGCTTTGCTCCAGAGCTAGAGCCTGTGCGAATCGTGCTGGTGGGACAAACCAGTTCGGGTAAATCTTCACTTATCAATGCACTCAAGCAAGAGTTGGTTGCAGAAGTGGATGTGCTGCCATCAACCGACACTTCAACGGTGTATAACGCGTTTGTCGACGACAATGATGTTCGCGTTGTTGATCTTCAGGGGCTTGATGGCAATCCTAAAACCGAAGCCTTAATGCTGAAAGAGATGACCCAAGCGGATGTGGTGCTATGGGTGCTTAAAGCCAATCAGTCTGCACGTGATTTGGATAAGCAATTGAAAGATAGATTTGATGCTTTCTATGACGATCCTAAGAACATCTCACGCAAGAAACCGATTGTGGTGTCGGTTGTGAATCAGGTAGACAGATTAAAGCCTGTAGACGATTGGCAGCCACCGTATGACTTAGAGAATCCAACATCGACCAAAGCGAAGATCATTGCTCAAGCGCTCGAATACAATCATATATTACTGCAAACCGATATCGTGTTACCGCTGGCGATTGCGCCAGAAAAGGTACAGTTTGGTTTAGATACTTTAAGGCAGACGTTGATAGAGCGTATCGCTGACGCAAATAACGTTCAGAGAAACCGCCAACGTTTAGAAGCCATGAAAAGAGGCTCGTCGGTTAAAGGCCAACTGAATAAAGCAGTCAAAGTGGGTAAGAAGGTGGCACCCAGCGTATTGAAAGCGGCGACACCAAAACTGGCTGAAATGGCCATCAAGCAAGCCGTGAAGAAGAAGTAAGTCATTCACTGCGAATACGATTCTGGTGAGGTTTGAGCCTCATCAGAATTTATCTTTTCTAGATCGGCGAGTTTTAGAGCTTGGATTTTTAAGCTCAGTCATAGACAGGATCTTAAGA
>NZ_JBFRJZ010000067.1:0-38285 GCF_041469125.1 Vibrio sp. 10N.286.51.E5
TTAAATTGTTAAAGAGCTTTACTTGTTGAGCCTTCCTTTTAGTAAGGAGCCTCTCGAAGTGGACGGCCATTCTAGCGGATTAGATTCCAGTGTCAAACACTTTTTCCAGCTAATTTTTCAAAGCATCTTAAATGCTTATCACCGTCTTGTTACTCAGTTCAAACCGCTTGGTTATCCTTGGCAACGGAGGCGCATTATAGAGAGAATAATCCTTTGTACAAGGCTAAAAACGAAAAAAAGCCGCCACCGGCGACCGTTCGAACACTATTCACACAAAGCGTTTAAAATAGGTACGATTAAGCCTTAATTTCGGCCAATCGTACCTACCGTTCTTACTTCAACTATTGGTGAGCAATAATGCGGTCGTTGTTTACTAATAGCTGCACTTTCTTATCTGGATTAATTTTTCCTGCCAGTATCGCTTTCGCTAACGGGTTCTCGACACTTTGTTGAATCGCTCTTTTCAAAGGTCGTGCACCATATACTGGATCAAAACCAACTTGAGAAATTAACTTGAGTGCTTTATCCGAAACTTCAAGCTCATAACCATTGTCTTCCATTCTCTTCTTAAGGTGCTCAAGCTGAATAGCGGCTATCGACTGAATGTGCTCTTGACCCAATGGATGGAACACCACGCTTTCATCAACTCGGTTCAAAAACTCAGGACGGAAATGTTTACCTACCACTTCCATCACTTCATTCTTTATTCCTTGGTAGTCGAGCGTATTGAAGTTCTCTTGAATTCTCGAAGAGCCAAGGTTGGATGTCATGATCACTACCGTGTTTCTAAAATCGACTGTACGACCTTGTCCATCAGTTAAGCGTCCATCATCAAGCACCTGCAATAAGATATTGAAAACATCAGGATGCGCTTTCTCTACTTCATCTAGCAAAATCACTGAATAAGGCTTGCGACGCACTGCTTCTGTTAAGTAACCACCTTCTTCATATCCAACGTAACCCGGAGGAGCACCAACCAAACGAGCAACAGAGTGTTTCTCCATAAACTCAGACATGTCGATACGCACCATTGCATCGTCACTATCAAACATGAAGTTCGCGAGTGTTTTACACAACTCCGTTTTACCAACGCCAGTTGGACCAAGGAATAAGAAAGATCCAATCGGCTTGTTTGGATCAGATAAACCTGCACGGCTACGACGAATCGCATTCGATACCACTTCGACTGCTTCCGCTTGGCCAATAACTCGCTTATGTAGAACACCTTCCATGTTAAGAAGCTTCTCTTTCTCGGCTTCTAGCATTTTAGAAACAGGTATGCCTGTTTGCTTCGATAGCACGTCTGCAATTTCTGCATCAGTGACCTTATTACGCAGCAGCGTCATTTCTTGCATTTCAGCTTGAGTCGCAAGATCTAACTGCTTCTCTAATTCTGGGATTCGACCGTATTGCAATTCAGACATTCGGTTAAGATCACCAGCACGTCTCGCAAAATCCATATCCATACGAGCTTGTTCTAGCTCTGACTTGATGTGTTGCGTGCCAGAAAGCGCGGCTTTCTCTGCATTCCACACTTCTTCAAGCTCTGCGAAATCTCGTTCTTTGTCAGAAAGCTCTTCTTGTAATGTTCGAAGGCGTTTTTCACTGGCTTCATCATTTTCATTGGTAAGAGCTTGCTGCTCGATCTTCAATTGAATGATTTTACGCTCGAGCTTATCTAGCGACTCAGGTTTTGAGTCGATCTGCATACGGATACTCGAAGCCGCTTCATCAATCAGATCAATCGCTTTATCCGGCAGTTGACGATCAGAAACGTATCGATGAGATAGTGTTGCTGCAGCCACGATTGCTGGGTCGGTAATTTCTACATGATGATGAAGTTCATAGCGCTCTTTCAAACCACGAAGAATCGCCACCGTGTCTTCAACCGTTGGTTCATCGACAAGCACTTTTTGGAAGCGGCGCTCTAACGCTGGATCTTTCTCTATGTATTGACGGTATTCATCAAGAGTCGTTGCGCCAACACAGTGGAGTTCACCACGAGCCAACGCTGGTTTTAGCATGTTACCGGCATCCATAGAGCCTTCACCTTTACCAGCGCCGACCATAGTATGAATTTCATCGATGAAGAGAATGATATTGCCCTCTTCTTTAGACAATTCATTGAGGACTGACTTCAAACGCTCTTCAAACTCACCACGATATTTAGCGCCAGCTACCAAAGCACCCATGTCTAATGAAAGTACGCGTCGGCCTCTTAAACCTTCTGGCACTTCATTGTTAATAATGCGCTGAGCCAAACCTTCAACGATAGCTGTCTTACCAACACCAGGTTCACCGATAATGACTGGGTTGTTCTTAGTACGACGCTGAAGTACTTGGATAGTACGGCGGATTTCGTCATCTCGGCCAATTACCGGATCCAGCTTGCCTTGCTCCGCTCTTTCAGTCAGATCGATGGTGAACTTCTCTAACGCTTGGCGTCGGTCTTCGGCATTTGGGTCATCAACTTTTTGACCGCCACGAACCTGCTCGATAGCTTGAGATAATTTTTGCTCAGTAAGACCTAGCTCTTTAAGCAGGTTACCTAAAGGGCCTTTATCTTCAATTGCGGCAAGTAGGAAGACTTCCGAAGAAATGTATGTGTCTTGACGCTTTTGTGCGACCTTGTCACATAGGTTGAACAAAGTACCCATTGCATTCGACAGTTGAACATCACCACCGATACCACTTACTTTCAGTACACGGTCTAATATTTCGCTTAGCTTTGAACGCAATTGAACCACATCAATATTCAGCATGGTGAGCAATGGACGAATTGCACTACCATCTTGATTAAGCAAAGACACCATTAGGTGCACAGGCTCTATATATTGGTGATCACGACCTAATGCGAGCGACTGAGCATCAGATATCGCAATTTGGAATTTACTAGTGAATCGATCGAGACGCATGCCAACCTTCCTACTCTTAGATATGTTTATCTTATGGTTAGAAGATGGATACGGTAACGCGGATTTTCAAGGGATAAGAATGAAGAATAGAGCTGTTATAAAAATATAAATGAGCTGGATGACTGGTTGCACTAGTTAAAGGTTACTCTAACCAAATAAAAGTAGCTTGGCGTCCAGTAATACCATCACGACGATAAGAATAGAACGCATCGGCATCAGCGAAGGTACATAGATTAGAGTCTGTCACAGAAGTTACACCAACTTTGTTCAGTCGTTGCGTTGCAAGCTGAGACATATTCGCTAGCCATTTGCCTGGTTCAGCTTTGGCTTCAAATGCGAGCTTAGCTTGAGAGTCAAAACTAACGAAAGCTTCCAACACATCATCGCCTACTTCAAAAGCTTGTTTGCCTATTGCAGGACCAAGCCAAGCAATGATCTTATTCTCTGAACCTAAGTTTGAAAACTTTGCGACGGCATTTTCAAGAATGCCACCAGCAAGACCACGCCAACCAGCATGAACTGCAGCAACTTGAGTGCCTTTGGTATCAGTAAGGATTACAGGTAAGCAATCGGCTGTCATCGCAGAACAAACAACATCTTTAGCTGTGGTAAATGCACCGTCAGCATCAAGAATATCTGCCGTAGGGTGTAAAACCGTAACGACATCTGTTGAGTGAGTTTGATGTAGCCATACCGGAGCGGCAGGCATATTAGCGTGTTGCTTGAGCCAGGCTCTGTTGTTTTCAACAAGCGAAGCATCATCCCCAACATGCGTACCTAGGTTTAATCCTTGATACGCACCAGTAGAAAAACCATCAAAACGTGTCGAAGCAAATGCTTTCACGTTTTTTGGTGCATTCCAGTTAGGGATGATCATCGACATGATTAAATGTCGTCTTCCAAGTTTTCGCGCGCATCAACACGTAACGCTTCAGCCATCACGACCATGTCATTTGGCACAGGAGCGTGGAACTCAACTTCTTCACCTGTAATTGGGTGAACAAATTTAAGCATAACGGCGTGCAGTGCTTGGCGATCAAAAGAACGAATCATTGTTGTTAGTTCTTCAGATGCACCTTTTGGAATACGAGCACGACCACCGTATGCAACGTCACCTAGCAGCGGATGCTGAAGGTATGACATGTGAACACGAATTTGGTGAGTACGACCCGTTTCTAGGCGTAGACGAATACGAGTATGCTCGCGGAAGTGCTCAGCAACACGGTAGTGAGTTACCGCTGGCTTTCCTAATTCATTTACATCCATCAAGGTACGCTTAGTTGCATGACGGCTAATGCCTTTCTCTACCACACCACCAGCGGTCATTTTGCCAATTGCAATTGCTTCATATTCACGAGTAATACGACGCTTAGCAAGAGCACGCACAAGACGAGTTTGAGCTGGAACCGTTTTAGCCACAACCATAAGACCTGTTGTGTCTTTATCAAGACGGTGCACAATACCTGCACGAGGCACTTCTGCAATCTGTGGGTAATGGAAAAGCAATGCGTTTAGTATGGTTCCATCCGGTGTGCCTGCGCCTGGGTGTACAACCAGATCGCGAGGCTTATTGATAACCAATAAGTCATCATCTTCGTAGACAATGTTTAGAGGAATATCTTGTGCTTCCCAGCGCTCTTCATCTGCAAGTTCAGCTTGCAAGATGATCTCTTCACCGCCCAAAACCTTAACGCGCGGCTTTGTAATAACTTCGCCATCCACTTGGATTTTGCCGTCAAGAAGCCACTCTTTAATGCGAGAGCGAGAAAAATCGGTAAATAGTTCAGCGACAGCTTGGTCTAAACGTTGACCTAACTGGCTGCTTTTTACTGTGTCTGTTAATGTGATCTGCTGAGCCATATCGAACTTTTTTAAAAACCGTGAGACTAATACCCATTAGTATGGATAAAATAGAATAATTGCATCATTGTATCTGTTACTGGTTAGAAAGTAACGGAAGCTTACGAAATATTTAATTCAAGGAATCGACGCCTGACATGAAACACCTTACTTTATCGGGTCTATTAGCCGTATCACTCTTGGTTGGTTGTTCAAGTAGTGAAGAGATAGTGCCAGATGTACCACCATCGGTTCTCTACTCTGACGCTCAAGAATCACTGCAGAGCGGTAGCTGGCTTTCAGCAATAGAAAAGCTAGAAGCCCTAGACTCACGTTACCCATTCGGCGCCTATTCTGAGCAAGTACAGCTCGATCTGATTTACGCTTACTACAAAAATGATGACTTGGCACTTGGCCTCGCTACCATTTCACGTTTCCTACGTTTGAACCCAACACATGAGAAACAAGACTGGGTTCTTTACATGCGCGGCTTAACGCACATGGCGCAAGACCGAAACTTCATGCACGATATTTTTAATATCGACCGTAGTGACCGAGATCCTGAACCAGTGAAACTTGCGTTTGCTGACTTCAAGCGACTACTCGAACGTTTCCCTAGTAGCCCTTATGCTGAAGATGCACAAAAACGCATGTTCGCACTTAAGAACCGCCTAGCAGAGTATGACTTAGCAACCGCTGATTTCTACCTACGCCGCGAAGCTTGGATTGCTGCGATCAACAGAACGCAAGAGCTGCAAAAAACTTACCCAGACACCATTGCTGCGCGTAAGTCTTTAGATATCCAGCTAAAAGCTTATCAACAACTCGGCCTAGATGACGCTGTGTTAAGAACAGAAAAGTTGATTGAGTTAAACCCACTACCTTAATCAAACCTCTTACATCTCAATCCTAAAAGCGCGCTAATTTACTAGCGCGCTTTTTTTCATCTACATATCGCAAACTTGATGGATCGCATAATACACGGTATCTTCAAAAGATAACTTTTAACAAAACATCAACATGGAGTGTGGATGTGAGTAGGTTGTTATTATTTATCTGGATATCGCTATTTAGCCACTTATCCTACGCATTAGAACTGTCTCCATTAAGCAATAAGCCTTACATGGGTGACTTGGATGTGCTCAAAACCAAAGGAACGGTTAGAGTGCTAGTGTCTGCCGATCTTGGTTTCTATTACATCGAGGATGGCAAGCCAAAAGGCATCGTGGCAGAAATGCTCTACCACTTTGAGAAAAGCCTTCGTAAGAAACATCCCTACCTCAATGTTCAAGTCATCCCCGTGCAACGAGATGATCTACTTCCCTCTTTAGAGTCTGGCTATGGTGATGTCGCTGTCGCTAACCTAACGATCACCGATAAACGATTACGAACCATCGATTTTTCGGATCCGATGATTAAAGATGGTAAAGAACTCATTATCACAGGGAAAAAGGCCGAACCTATCACCGAAATCAAGCAATTGAGTGGCAAAGAGGTGTGGATACGAGCAAGCTCGAGTTACTTCGAGAGTGTACAAAGAGTCAATAAGGAGCTTAACGAGCTAGGTTTACCACCACTGCATGTCCACTTTATCGAGGAGTCATTACAAGACTACGAGCTGATAGAACTGGTTAACCAAGGTTATATACAAGGCACAATTCTGGATAACCATAAAGCCAAGCTCTGGATCGATGTAATGGAAAACATTCAAGTCCATAACGACTTACCTTTACGAGAAAATGGTCGTATTGCTTGGGCTTTAAGAAAAGACAGCCCTCAACTGAAGAAAGAGATAAACAAATACGTCAAGACCGCACGAACAGGCACCCTGCTTGGGAATGTCATCTACCAGAAATACATCGACAATACTCGCTGGTTAGGCCGAGCACTCAACCCCAATAAAGTAGACCGAGTAGCTAAACTCTCAGATGTCTTTGAAAAGTATTCGAGCAAGTATGAATTTGATCCTTTGATGATGTCAGCTCAAGGTTTCCAAGAATCAGGACTGGATCAGAGCCGGATTTCTCATCGCGGGGCTATTGGTGTGATGCAGGTATTACCGAGTACCGCCAAAGATAAAAACGTCAACATCAAGAACATCCATAAGGTGGATAACAACATCCATGCGGGTGTGAAGTATATGCGCTTTATCAAAGACCGATATTTTGACGACCCGGCAATATCACCCGACAATCAAATCTACTTTACCTTGGCTTCTTACAACGCTGGTCCTGCTAAGATCAGAAAGATGAGGAGCATTGCCAAGCAGAAAGGTTACAACCCAAACATCTGGTTTAAAAACGTAGAAATCATCACTCGCAAATACGTGAGTAAAGAACCCGTAACCTATGTTGCCAACATCAATCGTTACTTCGTAATCTATAAACAATTACAAGCTATCAATGCTATCCGAGAGGACGGCACAGCGAGATTACTGAACACTAACGACTAGGATCGCCTCCATCCCAGAGCTGGGGAGCCAAAGGTATTAGGTAAAGCTAAAAAACACAAAAGCCGCATAAGAATACTTATGCGGCTTTTGTTTATCTAATTCTGAAGAAGCTTATGTAGCGACCTATATTACAAGACCTATATCACAAAACACTATTGAGTAAATTTCAATCAAGCACTTTCCATAGGCTGTAGGACGCCCCTAAAAACTGATTTAATTTTTAGCGAAGCCTTGCCTCCAAGTTATCGTTTTTCATAAGGATAACAAGCATTTTTCGCCAAAAAGATACTAAGACTTGCGTAAGATCACATTTGATTTTAATGCTTATCCCACCCAACCAAAACAAGATCTAGATCACATTCTTTATTCCTAAAAGTCGTAATCTGAAGTTAACCCATGAGGGATACAACAGAGGAAAACTTCTATGAAAATGAACATCACTGGTAAAAACATCGACATTACCTCTGCAATCCGTGATCACATAGAAAGCAAATTTAAAAAGCTAGATAAATGGCAAGTAGACATCATTGGCTGCCAAGCGAGCTTTAGCGAAGAACCAAACAAGAAGAAGAAATTTGAAGCGGTACTAACCGTACCAAAAGGCCAACTTGTTGCTTCATCAATCCATGACGACCTCTACGTAGCGATCAACGAAGTAGAACAAAAACTAGAGCGTCAACTCAACAAGCTACGCCATAAACCAGAAGCGCGCCGCGCTGAAAAGCCTGAAATCGAAGAGCTAGAAGCTGAAGTAGAATAAGGAAAGAGAACAGATTAAAAAATAGCGCCTCAGGGCGCTATTTTTTTGCTTGACGCTCGTAGCTCGCTTGCTTATTGTGTTTAAACATTCATAAAACAATCACTTTTTATGCACACTCAATCTTTGTTTATTTTTGACTTCTTTTTTCTTCCGTAAATCGGAGGCTAAGTCGTTTTAGAAAAACAAGTCAAAAACGAACAAGAAGCCTCCCACACTAGGGAGGCTTTTTTATAAGGACACATTTATGACTGACCGCTCAATTTCACTGGATGATATCCGCCTTCGTCTTAATGATTTAGACGACGAACTCCTGAAGTTACTTTCAGAGCGTCGCAAGCTAAGTATCGAAGTCGCTAAAAGCAAAGTAGAGACATCAAAACCAGTTCGTGATGCAGTACGAGAACAACAACTATTAGTTAAGCTGATCAACAACGGGAAAGATAAATACGAACTTGATGCGCAGTACATTACCAAGCTGTTTCACACCATCATCGAAGATTCCGTTTTACTACAACAGTCATACTTACAAAACCTAGCGAACCCGCAAAGCCGTAAACCATTGGCTCGCGTTGCATTCTTAGGTTCTAAGGGATCGTATTCTCACCTTGCGAGCCGCGAATACTTCAGCCGCAAGAATATGGAATTGATTGAGCTGAACTGTAATCACTTCAAAGAAGTCGCATCAACAGTAGAGTCTGGCCATGCCGACTACGGTGTCCTGCCGATTGAGAACACCAGTTCAGGGTCAATTAACGAGGTCTACGACCTGTTACAGCATACGACTCTATACATTGTTGGCGAACTTTCTCAACCGATTGAGCACTGCCTTGTTGCTAAAAGTGATATCCGTTTAGAAGACATCAAAACACTCTACTCGCACCCACAACCTCATCAACAATGCAGTGAGTTCTTGAGCCGCCTTAAGGGTGTCAACCTTGAGTCTTGCGCAAGCACCGCTGATGCAATGAAAAAAGTTAAAGAATTGGGTGGTAATGACGTAGCTGCTATTGGTAATGCATCGAGCGGTAAGCTTTATGGACTACAGCCAATCCAGAGCAATATTGCAAACCAAACAGAGAACCACACTCGTTTCATCGTTGTGGCGCGTAAGCCTGTTGAAGTATCGACTCAAATACCAGCGAAAACAACGCTCATCATGTCGACATCTCAAGAGGCGGGTTCTTTGGTAGAAACACTACTGATCCTGCAACGCTTAGGCATCAACATGACTAAGCTAGAATCTCGTCCTATCATGGGTAACCCTTGGGAAGAGATGTTCTATGTCGATTTAGAGGCGCATCTGGATTCAGATAATATGCAACAAGCGATAACGGAACTAACAGCCATTACTCGCCACCTTAAGGTGTTGGGTTGCTACCCAAGTGAGAACATCAAAGCGACTCAAGTTAAGTTGTCATAGCTGAAAGTGAGTATCAGCTTTTAGCTAACATAAGTATTTGGCCTACAGCAGGCCAAATACTTAAATCACCCTCTAGTCGAGTACTATTCTCGCTAAGAAAACTCACCCTAGCATGCCTGAAACACAATTCACTTGTTTCGCACATTCGGCACGCTTACTCTCTCCACTACTTGAGCCTTTCTAACAAAAACTCATTAGTGGCTTTTTTTATCAATAAAGACAAAACCTTACCCCCTTCACAGGAAATCATCGAACTACGTATAATTAATAGCGAGTAAGCATTAAGTAACATAAACTTATGCGCTTAATTTATAAATAGTGTTGTCATTAACTATGAAGCTAAGTACTAAAATCTTACTACTAATAGCCCCTGTGATACTGATCAGTACCGCGGCTTCTAGCTATATTATTTATTCGACGCAAAAAAGCAGTTTCATCAAACGCGAAGACAACGCACTTCAACTGAACATGGAAAAACTAGCCGGATACTTTCGCCAATCTCGTTCGTTCCTCAATAGCTACTCTTACACCTTGACCCAGAGTGATATGGTGAAGCGTTATTTTCTCACTGATCAAAATCTATCTCGCGATCTTGAACTGGTCAGTAATCTTCGAGAAGCCATTCATTTCCTGCAAGATGACGATGAAAGCTATACAGGTTTAGCGCTTCTTAATGGTGATCGAAAACTGCGTTATTACGCGGATAATAGCAATGACTCACGCACTCAGATTGACAGTAAGATATTGGAGTATGTTGACCTGCACTATCAAGACACCTTAGCAACATCGAGTACCAACTATATTCAAAACTCCCAAGGCGAAGGGATGTTGGTTCACTATGACAAGGTAGATAGAAAAGCGATTTTCCCAACCGTTAACAATCAACCCGACGATGTGTTCTTTGTTGTTGTCTCTGTCTCTCTCGACAAATTTAATGCGCTGAGAAAACAGATAGAGTTCGACTACCAAACCAGCTTGTTCTTCACATCCATAGCGGTTTCTTTGGAAAATGATGTTACTCACTCAGTCAAGCTTGCACCAGAACTGTACGCCACGGTCGATCCGGCGCAATTCCTGTTGGAAAACAAGCTCGATTCAATTTGGAACAAGCTGAGTTTGTCGTTTGCACTGTCTGCGTTTGTAACTGTCGCTCTGCTACTCATGCTTCTGTCTCGCACTGTGATTACTCCAATAACACGGCTCGATCGACAGCTACAGCAAGTCGAAAAAAAACAACGTAAGAACATTGAACGCTTAGGCACTCGTGACGAGCTTGGCCGCCTATCACAGCGTTTTTATGACATGTATCAAGAGCTAGACAACACCTACCAGCAAACCAAGCTCTTGGCCGAAAATGATCAGTTAACTCAAATAGCCAATAGGCATCAGTTTCAAACCTTCGTTCAGCAATCGTTGCCAAAACCGAGTTCGAATACCGAAACCTGGGTTCTCTATTTTGACTTGGACAACTTCAAGTTTGTGAACGACAAATACGGACATCAAATCGGCGACTCGATTCTGGTCTCTTTTGCTCAGCGTATTTCAGATATTTGTCGTCACTATAAAGAGGAGTTCGACGCTCATTGTATGCCAGCCCGACTTTCTGGAGACGAGTTCGTTGTCTACATTAACGCTCCTAGTCACCGAGGAAATGTCGCGCATCGATTCTCGAATGATTTACTGACTCCACTGCAAAAAGGTTTTGTCACCGAATCAGGCAGCTTTCCGATCACGGTCAGTATTGGTATTGCGACCTACCCTAATGATGGCAACTCAATCGAGAAGCTACTGTCCAACGCGGATACTGCGATGTACCAAGCCAAGCGTGCCGGTAAAAACCAATTTGCTGACTATTCACGGGATTTAGACAAAGCCATTCAGCGCCAAGCAGACATTGAACGTGCGCTCAGAGGTAAGAATTTTGATGATGAATTCAGGCTCGTTTACATGCCCTACATGGATTCTACCGGGACTGATGTTATTGGCGTTGAGGTGTTATTACGTTGGAATTCAAAGCAACTTGGTTTGGTTCCACCAGATGAGTTCATTCCAATAGCCGAACAAACCGGGCTGTTCGAACATGTTGACCGCTGGGTAATACAGAATGCGTTTGCTTCATTCCATCGACTTCAGACTCAATTTGATCACTCGATTCAATTGTCGATCAACTTATCTTCTGCTGGCATTGAAACCACTCACCTTGCGGGTTTCATTAAAGAACACGCGGAGTTAAATCGAATTCCACCAAGCCTAATCGATTTTGAAATCACTGAAACCTTTTACTCAAACTCAGAAGGCTTCCCATTGCTGAATGAGCTGTCATGCATGGGTTATCGACTTGCGATTGATGATTTTGGTTCCGGTTACACCTCTATCACTCAACTGGTGCAGTATCCAACTCAGAAAATTAAATTGGATAAAGCGTTTTTGGATACCTTAATTGAAACCGATAACCAGAACATCGTAAAACCAGTTATCGGGTTGTGTCATGCTCAGGGGAAAAAGGTCACCGCCGAAGGGATTGAAACTCAAGACATGCACCAGTGGTTACAGGATGCACAGTGCGATATGCTGCAAGGCTATTACTTTGGTAAACCCATGCCACTAGAAGAGTTGAGTGACTGGTACCGACAACATCAACTCAATCTAATCGACAACAAAAAGAATCCGACACATGAAATCTGTAATCATCGCATCGCTGAACCCAGCTAAAATAAACGCCGTTAAAAGTGCGTTCTTATCTGCTTTTCCTGATACTGAATTTGATTTCAAAGGCATCAGCGTCCCTAGTGGTGTCGCCGATCAACCGATGAGCAATGATGAAACCTATCAAGGTGCCGTGAATCGAGTTCACAACGCAACTCAAGCTCAGCCTGATGCAGACTTCTATGTTGGTCTAGAAGCGGGAATAGAAACAAACGTCACCTTTGCCTGGATGGTGATCGAAACGAATGGCCAACGTGGCGAGTCTCGTTCAGCAAGTCTGATGCTGCCACCAGCCGTGCTTGAGAAACTAGAGCATGCAAACGAGTTAGGGGATGTGATGGATGAAGTGTTTGGTACCGACAATATCAAACAGAAAGGTGGTGCCATTGGCCTACTGACACATAACCAATTGTCACGCAGTTCGGTCTATCATCAAGCTTTAATTTTGGCTCTGATCCCATTTGTGAATCCTGAACACTTTCCTATTTAGTATTTGAGGCTTCCTTAAACTTCAAAAGATTCCAAGAACAATCTTCAGAAACAAAAAACGCTAACATCCAGTTAGCGTTTTTTATCGAATTCGTATTCATACTATCGCGTGATAGCTTAATTCCATTATTACTTTAGCAATAGGTCGGCGATCACGACTTTCTCTTGCTCAGATTTGGCCTTTAGCTCATTTGAGCCTCTGGTTATCGTCGCTACGCCTACGCCCAGCATTTGACTCACCTGTCGTTGAGACATATCGCCTTTCATCAGCTCACAGAAGATATTAATTCGAGCAACCAGAGCATCTCGCTCGTCTGGTGTCATCATCATAGTCAACAACAGCTCGTGCTGATCTTTTTCGACAGCCGTCTTTACCAAGTCCATCAGTTGTTGCCAATTATCATATTCAGGTTGTGATGCCATATCTCTACACTTACTTTTAAATTCTGACTTTAAAGAGTCGCTTAACGATTGAAAGCGTTTAACACTTTATACCGAAACACTTGATGCGATCCAATGTAAAAAGGCAGTAAGTGGAAATGGTTAGCACTCACTGCCTTTATTCTTACTCAGTTTCGGGCCAAATGCCGAAGGCTTAGTATTTCGTTTTTGCCTCATGGGGCGCTAAAAACGTCCCTTTCTCACCCAAGATATCTCGATAGTAGGTCTCAAACATCAAGATATTCTGAACGTAGCCACGTGTCTCTTTGAATGGGATCATTTCGATAAATGCAAAGGCATCGAGCTTTTCATCGCTGCGTGAACGCCACTGTTTCACACGGCTAGGTCCAGCATTATAAGCCGCAAACGCAAAGATACGGTTGTCATCATATTGAGCGAGTAAACCATCTAAGTAGTGACTGCCAATCTCAATGTTTTTGCCGACATCATAAAGATCATCGCTGCCCTGATACTTAATCTTATGTTTGTTCGCTGTGTATTGCGCCGTCTTGGGCATAATTTGCATAATGCCACGCGCGCCAACTGGAGAGCGAGCTTCTGAATCCATCGCACTCTCTTGTCTTGCTAAAGACATCAAAGTGATTGGATCGAGATCGTGCTTTTCAGCGTAGAAGTTAAACCACCACTTATGAGCAACAGGGAAGCGCAGCGCAATGTTATCCCACATCTTCGCAGAGATACTCGCTGTTACGGTAAAGTGATTCCAACGCTGTGTCGCAGCGTAAGCGGCAAGCATCTCTTTTTGCTCTTTATCTGCATTGGTCAGTAACCAGCGCCATTCACTTTTCGCTGCCGCAATTTTGTCTCGGTCAATCAGTTCACCAATACGCACCAAAGAGGTGTCGAATGGCTTCACTGTTTCAGCATTGTATTTAAGTGTCGATGTTGGATATTGAACTGGCTTACCTAACTGCTTAGCCGCAGCCACACTGTAGAAATTACGCTGACCCAAGATATCTGACAGTCGCTTATTGCCTTTGTCAGTATCGCCCGTCGCGATTTCAGCTCTGCCCTGCCAATATTGCCAACGAAGCGAAGCCTGATGTTTATCATCCAAGCGCGCTATCCACTCTTTCAAACCCGTCCAATCGGCATGTTGAATTGCTAAGCGAGCACGTCGTTCCAGCAGAACTTGCTTTGATGAACTCGCGAGCATTTTGTCGCGCCACACCATTAACTCTTCAGAGTCGGTGTTGATCAGACGAAACGTTAGGTAATCAGCGAGCTCTTGAGATTTCTCTTTCGAAAACTTCTGAGCCTTGATGACATCATCAAACACCTTTTGAGCACTGCTTGATGATTTCCTTGCTAGCTTCTCGAAAGCAAACTCGGTTTGAGCTTGGTAGAATTCATTCGCTGGATGTTTTTTAGCAAACGCGAGTACATTTTCAGGCTTGTTGTACAACGCCTTCATCTGCTTCGCTTGAGCAATTGACTCATCATGATCCAATTGCTTAATCAGGTAGCTCATTAACTTACCGTTACGGCCCTCGAACGCTAGCAGCATTCTATCCAGAATCAGCTCATCAGTTCTTAGCCCAGCTTGATCCCAGCTTTTAAATAAAGGGTCACAAGCGTCATCAACACCACTACCACTCAACCAAAGTTGTTTAGCTCCTTTAAAGGCAAGCTCTTGGTTACCTTGCTCGTAATGCGCTCGATAATAAATACATTGGTATTTTTCACCGACAGGCTCTTTGGTTTGAAACTCAAGGATCGTCTTCCACTGTTTTTGAGAAGCCAATGAGTCCAAATAAGGTGCGCGCATTCGATTGGAGAAAGGCAATGCCTTGTTCTCTTCAATGAAAGCATCGACCTCAGCAGGTGTGCGATCACCTAAGCCAATCAGAAAGGCCCGATAATCGGTGTAAGGTGTTAAAGGGTATGTTTGAATTTTGTTACGCAGCGCGGAGTAAGCTTTTAGATCACGGCTGTCTAAAACCTCTTGCGCTTTGTCATAAACGTCACGCTGCATTTCAAGCTCGGATGCATTGCTAGCCATAGCGACCGGAGCCAGTGAAACCGAAGACAAAATTGCCGATGCAGCCACAGCAATTTTCGTATTACCAATGCGGAAAAACATTCGCTCTTTCCTTAGTGCGTGTATGAATACGTGAAGTCTATTTACGCCCGACATCACATCAAATGTAAAGGATTTGAGTGTAAATATTATTAATATTTAACACTTCGCCTCAGAAGCCCATTAAATATAGTTTTAATGACCAATGTGACAATAATAGGTAAGGATTTGTTCAAGAGTGGCTTTTCTGCCCTAGGAGTAACATCTTTGAGGATATTGGTATAAAATAACAGACAATTTTGAACAATAATTAGGATCGATCGGCAATGGCTGAATACGTATATACCATGTCTCGGGTGAGCAAAACTGTTCCACCTAAGCGTCAAATTCTTAAAGACATTTCTCTTAGCTTTTTTCCTGGCGCTAAAATCGGTGTTTTGGGTCTAAATGGTTCAGGTAAATCTACCCTACTACGTATCATGGCTGGTATTGATACTGATATTGATGGTGAAGCACGTGCACAACAAGGCCTTAAAGTAGGTTATCTACCACAAGAGCCTGTGCTAGACGAATCAAAAACTGTTCGTGAAATCGTAGAAGAAGCGGTTTCTGACGTTGCTGACGCACTTAAGCGTATTGATGCGGTTTACGCAGCTTACGCAGAACCAGATGCAGACTTCGATGCACTGGCAAAAGAGCAAGGCGAACTAGAAGCTCTGATTCAAGCAAAAGACGGTCACAACTTAGAGACTGCTCTAGAGCGTGCTGCTGATGCACTTCGTCTTCCTGAGTGGGATGCGAAAATTGAATTCCTATCAGGTGGTGAGCGTCGTCGTGTTGCTATCTGTCGTCTACTTCTTGAAAAGCCAGACATGCTGCTTCTTGATGAACCAACCAACCACTTGGATGCAGAATCAGTAGCATGGCTTGAGCACTTCCTTGTTGATTACAGTGGTACTGTTGTGGCGATTACCCACGACCGTTACTTCCTAGACAACGCAGCTGGCTGGATTCTAGAACTTGACCGTGGTGAAGGTATCCCATGGGAAGGTAACTACACGTCTTGGCTAGAGCAAAAAGACGAGCGTCTTAAGCAAGAAAAAG
Source organism: Vibrio sp. 10N.286.51.E5 (assembly GCF_041469125.1). Lineage (NCBI taxonomy): Bacteria > Pseudomonadati > Pseudomonadota > Gammaproteobacteria > Vibrionales > Vibrionaceae > Vibrio > Vibrio sp. 10N.286.51.E5. Next base: position 16,168 of record NZ_JBFRJZ010000067.1, read on the forward strand.
CGGGCGAAAGCGCACGTCAAAAGACAATCGAGAAAGAACTTGAATGGGTTCGTCAAAACCCTAAAGGCCGTCAAGCTAAGTCTAAAGCTCGTATGGCTCGTTTTGAAGAACTGACAACTGGCCAATACCAGAAGCGTAACGAAACTAACGAACTGTTTATCCCGCCAGGTGAGCGTCTAGGTGACAAAGTTCTTGAAGTGAACAACCTAACTAAATCGTTTGGTGATCGCGTTCTTATCGACGACCTATCGTTCAGCATGCCTAAGGGTGCAATCGTCGGTATCGTTGGTGCCAACGGTGCAGGTAAATCAACACTATTCAAGATGCTAAGCGGTGCAGAACAGCCAGATTCAGGTACAGTTGAACTAGGCGAAACCGTTAAGCTTGCTTCTGTTGATCAGTTCCGTGACAGCATGGACGACACTAAGACAGTATTCCAAGAGATCTCTGAAGGCGCTGATATCATTAAGATCAACAACTTCGAAATCCCTGCGCGTGCTTACTGTTCTCGTTTCAACTTTAAAGGCAACGACCAACAGAAGATCATCGGTGAGCTTTCTGGTGGTGAACGTAACCGTGTTCACTTAGCGAAACTGCTAAAAGCGGGCGGTAACGTACTGCTACTCGATGAGCCTACCAACGACCTTGACGTTGAAACGCTACGTGCTCTTGAAGAAGCACTGCTTGAATTCCCGGGCTGTGCAATGGTTATCTCGCATGACCGTTGGTTCCTTGACCGTATTGCGACCCATATCTTAGACTACCGTGATGAAGGTCAAGTTAACTTCTACGAAGGTAACTATACTGAGTACACTGAGTGGCTTAAGCAGACTCTAGGCGCACAAGCGGCAGAGCCGCACCGTATCAAGTACAAGCGTATAGCTAAGTAAATAAGCTTGTATTTTGAACAAAGGCCGCGATAATAGCGGCCTTTGATATATCTGGCTTACGTGTAATGCATCGATATAGAGAGATTACTTATGGTTGAAAGACGTCAATTTTCACGAGTTATTTATCAAGTCCCGACTGAGATCTCACAAGGACAAGTAAAGGTATCAGGCTCAGTGCAAGACTTATCACTCCATGGTTTACTCATTCAATGCAATGAATCAAAACAACTTAGCCATGATGTCCCTGTTCAAGTGAGCTTTAAACTCGAAAACAGTGATATCAATATTCAGTTAGAAGCAACGATAGTCTCTACCATCAATACCTCAATGCGTTTACGCATAGAGCATTTAGATATTGATAGTATCAGCCACCTTAAGCGCCTTGTTGAGCTTAATGTTGGTGACAATGACCTGCTTTATAGAGAGATTGAACACCTTACCGACTTAGGCAAGGAATAATATCTCCATTACCCTTTTTCTATTAGAAGCATTTAGTTAATACAGAACCATGTCTAAAAAAGTGTCCATTACTATTCCCTCTAGTCAGGGGGAACAGACGTTTTACTTCGGCCGTAAAGCCGTGCTCATTTGCACTACTGCCATTTTTTCAGTACCGCTATTGATTGGCGGAGCGGCGTACATGCACTTCGAGAGTAAACAAGAACTCGCACTGCAAGCGGGTGATGCCCAACAGTTGATTGAAACACTGATTGTTGAAAAAGAACAAACAGAATTTCTTTATGCTGAGCAAGTAGAAACCAACCATTCGCTATCGCAAACACTGACCGAGAAAGAAGGCACGATTCAGCTACTTGGTAAGCGTGTATTCGATGTGGAATCAGTACTGGGTCTTGCTGATGAAGATCTGCTTACCGATGATATTTCTTTAGAAGATCGCATTGATGCGGCTGCAGTCGATTCAGCAGTAAGAGCCACAATGTTCCGCTTGATTCCAAACGACAGTCCGATGGCTTATCAACGTATATCTTCTTCTTATGGTAGCCGCACTAACCCTATTTCAGGGAAACGCCATGTACATACTGGTATCGATCTAACGTGTAAGCGTGGTGAAGATATTGTCGCGCCCGCAGATGGAGTCATTGAAACGGTACGCCCAAGTAAAAAAGGCTTCGGCAACTTTATTACTATGCGTCACTCGTTTGGTTTCATGAGTTCTTATGCGCACCTACAGAAGTTCAAGGTACGTAGCGGTCAGTTTGTGAGTAAAGGCGATGTGATTGCGAGCTGTGGTAACTCAGGTAACTCAACCGGCCCACACTTGCATTATGAAGTACGCTTCCTTGGTCGTTCATTGAACCCTCAATACTTGATGGATTGGACACCGGAAAACTTCAACTACGTGTTCGAGAAAGAGAAAAAGGTTAAGTGGGGCCCACTCGTTCAGCTGATTGATAATGTGGTTCGCTTGCAGATCAACCTGACTAACGTGCCTTACATTAGCTCGACCATCGACACCGTATCGAGTGAAGATAGCAAAAAACCTATCACGACTAACTAGTTGTTAATAGCTAAGACCTGTTGATTTGGCCTATGATGGTCTAATTGCTTTTAGTCTACTGTAGGCAAAATGCTTTCATAGCGTTCAGCACAAACAAAAAGAGCGACCAGATGGTCGCTCTTTTTTATGATTTCAAATCAGTATTAACCACGATGAATCGAGTCATGTGCTTGTTTTAGAAGACTTTGGCTCTCTTGCAAGAATTGTTGTGAGTAGTCACCAAACCAATCACTCACTTGGTTGAAGCTCTCAACAAACTTAGCCTTATCTTTGCCATCTAGGATTTCTAACGCTTCTCCGAAACAGCTATGGAAGCGTCGAATCATCTCTATATTCTCATCCGAAGACAGAATGATATCACCGTACAAGTTCGGGTCTTGAGCAAATAGACGACCAACCATCGCAATCTCAAGTCGGTAGATTGGTGAGCTTAGCTTCAGAAGCTGATCAATATTCGGGTTCTCTTTACTCAGGTGTAAGCCGTAAGCAAAAGAGGTGAAGTGACGAAGTGCTTGAATCAAGGTCATGCCGTGATCGTGTTCAGCTGCATCCATCTGGCAAAGGCTCGCGCCCCAAATACCAAATTGATTCAGTAGCCATTGGTAGCTCTCAGAACCACGACCATCACTGTAAACAATCACCTGCTTAGCAAGGCTAGGAACATCAGGACCAAACATTGGGTGCAATCCAACTACTGGGCCTTGATGCATGTTCATCATTGCTTGTAGAGGTTTAGATTTAATTGACGTCAAATCACATAGAATACAATCGCTTGGTAGATTACCTAGCTTCGCAATCACACCTTCCGTTAGGTGAATTGGAACCGTAACAACCACAAGCCCAGCATTATCTAAGATTTCGTCGGCCTTATCCCAATCTTGGCTGCCAAGGATTTTTACTTCGTAGCCAGACAGTTTGAACATACGACCAAACAAGCCACCAAGTTGACCATTACCACCAACGATAACCACTGAACGTAACTCTGGGTTAAGACACTTAAAGCCAGAATCTTTCTCGCTGGCATAAGACTCACGCATAGTACGACGCAAAATATCTTCGATTAACTGTGGTGGAACCCCTATTTTCTCAGCTTCTTGACGACGAGATGCCAGCATCGCAGCTTCACGCTCTGGTACATAAATAGGTAAACCATGTTCACTTTTTACTTCGCCTACTTTCTCTACTAGAGCAAGGCGTTGAGCCAGTAAATCCAACATTTGTTTATCGACAGCATCGATTTGGTCGCGTAATTCGTTCAGTTCAACGGCCATTTTATTCCTTACTAATCTATAAGCCCGTGCCAATCTATCAGCCCACAATCACGTAGGTTCGCTAGCAACAGATCTTAAAATGCCCCATTAGATGAGGCACTTAAATTTAAAACTCTGACTAACCTTTCAAGCGGTTCTCTAAGAACGGGACTAATTCCGTATGTGCATGTTTCAATAGTGCCTCAGTTGAATCCCAATTGATACACGCGTCGGTAATAGAAACGCCGTATTTCATCTCATTGAGAGGTATATCCGAAGATTGGTTTCCTTCGTTAATATGGCTTTCAATCATAAGGCCGATAATCGATTTGTTGCCTTCACGAATTTGGTGAATCACATCTTCTGCAACTAAAGGTTGGCGACGGAAATCTTTACGAGAGTTCGCGTGGCTACAGTCGACCATTAGCGCTGCCTCTAAGCCAGATTTACCCAGCTCTTGCTCACATTCGTGTACCGATACTGAATCGTAGTTCGTCTGCTTACCGCCACGTAAAATCACGTGACCATTTGGGTTACCTTGCGTTGTTAGTAGTGCAACTTGACCTTCGCGGCTGATACCCATGAAACGGTGGCTAGAAGAAGCCGCCTGCATTGCATTGATTGCAGTGCCTAGGTTGCCATCGGTACCGTTTTTAAAACCGATTGGCATTGAAAGACCACTTGCCATCTCACGGTGAGTTTGAGATTCAGTCGTACGTGCGCCGATAGCTGCCCAGCTGAAGGTATCTGCTAGGTATTGCGGGCTGATTGGATCTAATGCTTCAGTCGCCAATGGAATTTCCATCTCAGCGAGTTCAACAAGTAGCTCACGACCAACATGCAGACCATGCTCAATATCGAAAGTGCCGTCTAGATGCGGGTCATTGATCAAACCTTTCCAACCTACAGTGGTACGAGGTTTCTCAAAGTAAACACGCATAACAATATACAGTTGATCGCTAAGTTGCTCAGATAAGGCTTTAAGGCGTTTCGCGTACTCTTTCGCAGCTTCAATGTCATGGATAGAACATGGGCCACATACAACAAGCATGCGATGATCTTTCTTATGAATGATGTTTGCGATAGTTTGACGAGACTCTTGAATGAAACGACGAGCATTATCACTCAAAGGCAGTTTTGCTTTTAACTCCTCAGGAGTAATCAGTACCTGTTCGTCGATGATATTGACATTGCTTAATTCACTTTTCTGCATAACTCAACCTGTATATTTATTTTTACACCCAACATTTCCGTTTGGGTTAACAATCTTTAAAAACACAATAACAGCTAAAAAAACGATTGCAAGTGTAAACAATAAAAAACATTAAGTGTAAATTCTATTTTACACATTGGGTTTGACTCACTCTAAGAGATAAATAGGTTTAAACCACGGATCACACATACAAAAAAGGCGATATTTATCATATCGCCTTATCTAAAATTATAATGTGTTTATTTATCACTCACTGCCTAGCATTCGCTTAATCGTCTCTGAGGTCTCTTTCCACCTAGCATCCGAGTGAAGTGTCGACAAATCAAAGCTGTGTTTTTTAAGCAATGAGTTGGCTAAAGGCACCTCTTGAATCGCTAAGTGATCCAGAGCTTCAATTTGTGCATCTCGTTTATTACACATCAACACCATGTCACAACCTGCATTCAAGGCCGCTTTCGCTCTGTCGGCTGGTCCGCCCATAATGGCAGCGCCTTCCATCGTTAAATCGTCAGAGAACACCAAGCCTTTAAACCCAAGCTGCTGCTTCAATACTTTCTGTAGCCAATACTGTGAACCACTCGCAGGTTGATCATCATAGTGAGAGAAAACCACGTGAGCTGGCATCATGGCATCCAATATTCCAGCTTCAATTTGCGCCTTGAAGATTGCCATATCGGTTTCGAAGATGTCGTCTCTAGGGTCATATGGCGTCTCTAAGTGTGAGTCAGCAATCACGCCACCATGTCCAGGGAAGTGCTTGCCTGTCGTCGCCATGCCAACCGACTTCATGCCTTTGATGAAAGCGCTGCTATGACGAACAATGGTATCAATATCTTCACCAAACGCTCGGCTACCAATCGCTTTACACTCGTGGCCTTTGTCTAATACTGGCGCAAAGCTCAGATCGATATCATGGGCAATCAATTCTGCCGCCATCAACCAACCCGCTTGTTCTGCTAACTGTTCGCCATTATTCTTAGTCGCGAATTCTTGAGCAGCTGGGATAATTGAAAAGCCATCGCGGAAGCGCTGAACTCGGCCACCTTCTTGATCGACACCAATCAAAATAGGACGTTTCGCTACCTTGCGAATTTCTTTGTTTAACGCCGATAACTGTTTGCTATCGTGGTAGTTTCGAGCAAATAAGATGAGACCACCAACAGTTGGGTGCTCTAAAATTTCTCTGTCTTCAGCTGTCAGTTCGTAGCCTGCAACATCAACCCACAACGGTCCCATATTTATCCCTTATTAAACCTAATTTCATAAACTTCCCGAGATTATTCTCTTTAAATTTGCTTTACAATGTTTTTAAACCAATCTGTGGAAGACTTTAAGAATGCAGTGCAAGAGCTTAGGAATGGATCATAAAGAACTGTATATCGGTGTGATGTCAGGGACGAGCATGGACGGTGTTGATACGGCCTTAGTGTCGATTGAAGATACGCGCATGACATTGCTGGCTCATGATGAGTTCCCAATGCCTGACGACCTCAAAGCACGTCTGCTTGAAGTTTGTATTGGTCAGAAAACCGATTTGATTGCCATTGGCGAACTCGACCACCAGCTTGGCCATCTATTTGCTGATGCGATTCTGCAACTTCTCGAAAAGTCAGGTACACCTGCATCTTCTGTGACTGCGATTGGTAATCATGGTCAAACGGTATTCCACCAGCCAAGCGGCGAATCTCCATTTACTATGCAGTTGGGTGATGCCAACATCATTGCCGCTAAAACACAGATTCAAACGGTTGCTGATTTCAGACGTAAAGACATGGCATTAGGCGGACAAGGTGCGCCACTCGTACCCGCTTTTCACCATACGATTTTTCACCCGCAAGACAGCTCAGTTGTAGTGTTGAATATTGGTGGTATCTCGAATATTTCAGTGCTGCGCCCTAATCAGCCAACGCTTGGTTATGATACAGGCCCGGGCAATATGTTGATGGACGCTTGGGTTGATAAACACACGGGTGAGAAGTTTGACCGTGATGCGCAATTTGCGCTTAAAGGTCAACTCAATCAAGCTTTACTCGAACAGTTGTTAAATGAGTCTTATCTATCTCAAATGCCACCGAAAAGTACCGGTAGAGAACTATTCAACCTACCTTGGCTAGAGCAACAATTAACAGAATTTAAAGATCTTGCAGTAGAAGATGTTCAGCGCACGCTTTGTGAATACACCGCATTGACGATAGCCAATGAAGTGGAGACTTATCGCTTGGGTAACCAACCTGCACTGTATGTGTGTGGCGGTGGTACACGAAATCCATTGTTGATGAAGAGACTGTCTGAACTGCTTCCAAGTTGGGATGTTAATTCAACCACCAGTAAAGGCGTGGATGCCGATTACATGGAAGCGATGGCTTTTGCGTGGCTTGCTCAACGTCATATTCATCAACTGCCAAGCAATTTACCAGAAGTGACTGGCGCAAGCAGAGCGGCCTCTCTAGGCGTTCTCTATCGTGCTAACTAAACAACTTTAGAACCATCATTTTAGAATCACCATTTAAGGATCATTATGAGTAACGACGCTCTCATATCAGCGCTCTCGCACCTCGTTTCGGAGGGGAGAAACCCTGACACTATGGATATTGATCTGCTCACCTCTCTTGAAGTGGTTGAAAAGATTAACCAACAAGACAAGCAAGTCCCGCTGGCGATTGAAGCGGAACTGCCACAGATCGCGAAAGCGGTCGATAAAATTGCTCATGTCTTTCAAAACGGTGGTCGACTGATTTATATGGGCGCAGGCACCAGTGGTCGATTAGGTGTGTTAGACGCCTCAGAATGCCCACCGACTTTCGGTGTTTCGGACAAAATGGTTATCGGCTTAATTGCTGGCGGACCAGAGGCGATTTTAAAAGCCAAAGAAGGTGCAGAAGACTCGCTGACTCTCGGTATTGAAGACCTGAAAGCGATTCAATTTTCAGAAAATGATGTCGTGGTGGGTATTGCTGCGAGCGGTCGTACACCTTACGTAATTGGTGCACTCAATTACGCCAATCAGCTTGGCGCAGTAACGGTTGCATTGTCTTGTAACCCTGATTCTCCAATTGCTGAAATCGCTCAAATCGCAATTAGCCCGGTGGTTGGCCCAGAAGCATTAACAGGTTCAACACGACTCAAATCAGGTACGGCGCAAAAGTTGGTGCTTAATATGCTGACCACAGCCAGCATGATTCGTATCGGTAAGAGCTACCAAAATCTGATGGTCGACGTAAAAGCGACCAATGAAAAGTTGGTTGCTCGCGCTGCTCGTATCGTTATCCAAGCGACGGAGTGTGACAAAGCACTGGCGGTATCAACACTTAAAGCGACTGATTACGATGTGAAGTTATCTATTTTGATGATTCTAACAGGGTTAGATTTAGAGTTAGCCAAGGCTCAGCTTGATAAGCAAAATGGCTTCTTGAGAAAAGCCGTCGAGAATAATCAGTAATCTTAATTTGGCTTGTAGCTTCTCATTTAGACAGCTACTTCAACGACATACAAAAAGACCAGCACACACGCGGTACTGGTCTTTTTTTAGTTTTAATTTTTTATGGCTAGCTTGGGCTTAATAGTCGTTTGAGAACTCGTCCCAGCCGCGTTGCCATTCCATACGGAAACGTTGAGCGTCTTCCGTACCAGAACACACGCCTTCATACACCTGACCAGATAAACCAATCTGATAAGCATGGTTCGGATTACAATATTCAGTCACACCTAGATGGTAACCTTCTGTGTAACTGGCTTGATCAACAGCACCAAGCGCGGTCATATCTGAATACGAACGCTGAGTGTGGCCTTTGATGCCATCACGATAGCCAATCTCTTGCCAATTGCCCTCAGCGGCTAAATCTTGAACATTGGCGCTGCATCCTGCAAGGCTAAATGCCACGGCGAATAGTGCGATTATTTTTTTCATTTCAGTCCTTTATATTTACCTAGCCACTTCCTGACGAAGCGTTGCCTTTGTGGTGATTCTCCGCTGAACACTGGCTGATGTCCACTTATGTCTGTTATCTGCCACTGATATCTATTGGTTACCGCTTAAAGTAGATAAATCACCACTTGCCAGAAGCAAGAGCCTTCTCAACACGAATAACCAACCGCTCTACAAACGTAGCAAACCACTCAATCAGTTATAACACCACTTAATTGACTATTCGACCACTCACTCTCATAGCGGAAGTTTCTTTTCATACTCTTCTTTAATATACACCCTGACTTAATTAATACATTCAGGGATAACAAATTATGATGTGGTTTCTTACCTGTGTTGCAGCACTCATTGGTGGCTACTTTATTTACGGTGCCTTTATCGAGAAGATTTTCGGTATCAATGAAAAGCGTCAAACACCCGCTCACACTAAGCAAGATGGCGTGGACTACGTTCCAATGTCGACACCAAAGGTTTACCTAGTTCAACTGCTTAACATTGCAGGTGTAGGTCCAATCTTCGGACCTATCATGGGTGCCCTTTACGGCCCAGCAGCGATGCTTTGGATCGTGCTAGGTTGTATCTTCGCAGGTGCAGTACACGACTACTTCTCAGGTATGTTGTCTATCCGTAATGGTGGTGCTTCGGTTCCAACCATCACTGGACGTTACCTAGGCAATGGCGCAAAACACTTTATGAACATCTTTGCCATTGTTCTACTGCTTCTAGTTGGTGTGGTATTTGTTTCTGCTCCTGCAGGCATGATCACTAACCTAGTGAACGACCAAACTGATTTCGCGATGTCTGCAACAACCATGGTTGTTATCATCTTTGCTTACTACATCATCGCAACGATTGTCCCTGTCGATAAAATCATTGGTCGTTTCTACCCACTGTTCGGTGCACTACTTATCTTCATGTCTGTTGGCCTAATCACTGCGATTGGTCTATCTGACGAGCACCAAATCATGGGTGGCTTCGAGATGAAAGACATGTTCACCAACATGAACCCGAATGACCTACCACTTTGGCCTGCTCTATTCATCACTATCGCTTGTGGTGCAATCTCTGGCTTCCACGCAACTCAGTCACCACTGATGGCGCGTTGTATGGAAAACGAGAAGAACGGTCGCTTCGTATTCTATGGTGCAATGATTGGTGAAGGCATCATCGCTCTAATCTGGTGTGCACTTGCTCTTTCATTCTTCGGTTCAGTTGAGTCTCTATCAGACGCAATTGCAAACGGCGGCCCAGGTAACGTGGTATACAGCGCTTCATTTGGTCTACTGGGTGTATTCGGCGGTATCCTTGCTTTCCTTGGCGTGGTTATCCTACCAATCACTTCTGGTGACACAGCATTCCGTTCAAGCCGTCTTATCCTTGCTGAATACTTCAACATGGAACAGAAAACACTGCGTAACCGCCTACTGATGGCTCTGCCACTGTTCGTTATCGGTGGCATCTTGACTCAAGTTGATTTCGGTATCATCTGGCGCTACTTCGGTTTTGCTAACCAATCAACAGCTGTAATGATGTTATGGACAGCTTCGGCTTACCTACTTCGTCACAATAAACTGCACTGGGTAACTACGGTTCCAGCTGTGTTCATGACATCTGTATGTATCACATTCATCCTGAACAACAGCCAACTAGGCTTCGGTCTACCAATGCAAATCTCGACCATCATTGGTGTGGTGAGTGCACTTGGTATTGCGGCTTACGTTATCAAGATTTCAAAAGGCAAAGGTGATATCGACCTTGCTGATGAAGAAGAGAAAGAAGCAAAAGGCGTAACCAAAACTGCCTAGTTCTTTCAGACTTTGAATAAAAGAGACACGTCTTCATAGAGAGACAAAACAACAGCCAAACACACTTCACTTGCTCCCGTAATCACCCAGTGATTCGTGGAAATTAAGACTAAAGCCCGTCCTCTGTGATGGGCTTTACTGTTTCTCAATATTGGCATCTCAGCCTGAGAAAAAATAACTGCTCGATATAACCAACGAAAGCGCAAGCAAAACTACCGTTACCACGCAATGAGCTTTACACTTAACAAGCGTCTCAATAGGTGAAAATATGGAACTCATTCTCTCTCTTCTGCAACAAACTTGTGTCTACTTAGTGATTGCTTACATGCTAAGTAAAACCCCGCTGATTCTCCCTCTGTTGAGCATATCCTCACGTTTAAGCCATAAAGCCAGCTGCTATGTTCTGTTTTCCCTGTTCTGCATTATGGGCACCTATTTCGGACTGCAGATTAATGACGCGATAGCCAACACTCGTGCAATGGGGGCGGTAATGGGAGGGCTGTTTGGCGGCCCTGTCGTTGGCTTTGCGGTGGGCTTTACTGGCGGAATTCATCGCTACTCATTAGGTGGCTTTACTGACTTAGCTTGTGCGATTTCAACCACAGCAGAAGGCTTGATTGGTGGCCTGCTGCATGTGTACTTAGTCAGAAAGAACAAAGCCAGCCAGCTGTTTAATCCGCTGGTAGTGTTCTCTGTCACCCTATTTGCAGAGATTATTCAGATGTTGATTCTGCTTGCAGTCGCTAAACCGTTTGAGCAGTCCTACGCTCTAGTTTCTGATATTGCCGCGCCAATGATCATTGCCAACTCAGTGGGCGCTGCACTGTTCATGAGCATCATTCAAGATAGGAAAACTATCTTCGAGAAGTACTCAGCGACCTTCTCTCGCCGCGCATTAACCATCGCCGAACGCTCCGTGGGTATTTTGCATGGCGGTTTTAATTCAGATAACGCGCAAAAAATTGTGCGTATCGTTTACGAAGAGACCAACGTAGGTGCGGTAGCAATCACTGATCGAGAAAAAATCCTCGCTTTCGTCGGCATTGGTGATGAACACCATATTCCAAATACCCCGATTTCATCGCAAAGCACACTGACTTCGATGGAACAGAACGACATCATCTACCTGGATGGTAAAGAGAACCCATACCAATGCTCACTCTCACAGGATTGTAAGTTGGGGTCAGCGCTGATTATTCCGTTACGAGCAGGTAATGAAGTCGTCGGAACCATCAAACTGTACGAGCCAAAACTCAAGCTATTCTCAACCATCAACATGTCGATGGCAGAAGGTATCGCTCAACTATTGTCAAGCCAGATCCTGTTTAGCAACTATCAGCAACAACAGACACTACTGACACAAGCGGAAATCAAACTACTGCATGCTCAAGTGAACCCACACTTCTTGTTTAATGCGCTTAATACGATTAGCGCCGTTACTCGCCGTGACCCTGATAAAGCGCGAGAGCTTATTCAGCACCTATCTCACTTCTTTAGAAGCAACCTTAAGCAGAACATCAACACTGTGAAACTCAAAGATGAGCTTGCACACGTCAATGCGTATCTCACCATTGAAAAGGCACGTTTTACCGACCGGTTAGAAGTGGAATGGAACATAGACCCACAGCTATACGAGTCACAACTACCAAGCTTTACCCTGCAACCATTGGTTGAGAACGCCATCAAGCATGGCATTTCGAACATGCTAGAAGGTGGCACAGTGAAGATCTATAGCGAGGCTTTCGAGGGTGGGTTCAAGTTAACCGTTGAAGACAACGCGGGTAATTATCAGAAGCCATCTCAAGATCATGTAGGATTAGGGATGGAGATTGTTGATAAACGACTCACTAATTTCTTTGGACAAGATTCAGCACTAAAAATAGAATCTCAACCACAGCAATTTACTCGAATGAGCTTTATCATACCTATACTAAAATAATGATGTTTTCATAGATGTTAGCTCCCCCAGTAGTAACATTTAGCAGACATTAAAAAGATAAGCGTGAATCAAGCAGGGATGGCACAAAAATGAAGATTGTAGGATGTTAAAAGCATTAGTTATCGATGATGAGCTTTTTGCTCGCGAAGAACTGATTGAACTTCTGACCGAAACCGGAGAAGTCGAAGTCATTGGTCAAGCGAGTAACGCAATTGAAGGACTTAAGCAGATCAACCTTCTCAAGCCTGATGTGGTGTATTTGGACATTCAAATGCCTCAGGTCACCGGTATTGAATTGTTGAGTATGCTTGACCCGGAAACCATGCCCTACGTGGTATTCGTCACCGCCTACGACCAATATGCTATTCAAGCCTTTGAAGATAATGCTTTTGATTACCTACTTAAGCCAGTCGAGCCTTGTCGATTAAACAAGAGCGTTTGTCGCCTGAATAAGGTCATCAAACAAAATCAGAAAGCGCCAGTACAAGACATCTCTTCGATTGCTCCCTGTCACTTAGAGCAGATTCCATGTATTGGTCATAACCGCATTGTGATCATGGCAAGCCAAACGGTCGAGTGCGCCTATTCCGATATCAGTGGGGTGCATGTACGTAGCTCATCGCAAACCGCGACTTCACAGTTAACGCTAAAGATCTTGGAAGAAAAAACCGATTTGATCCGCTGTCATCGCCAGTATTTGATCAGCATAAAGTCGATCCAAGAGATCAAACTGTTAGAGAATGGATTAGCGGAGATCATTACCCTGACTGGCTTTGAAGTGCCTGTTAGCCGTCGTTACCTCAAGACTTTAAAAGAGCAGCTCGGTCTTCAGTAAACACATCTCGGACGGGACATAAAGCACGATCAAAAAAGCCAACGCATCAACGTTGGCTTCCTACTGTTTACAAATCGATAGTATTTGCGAATCGATAGTGTTACGCATCGATCTTGTCACCAATCAATAGAGATTAGTCGACTTGCTTAATCTGTAGCTCTTTTGGTACTTCAAAGAACATGTTCTCTTCACGACCTTGAATCTCTTCAACGTCAGTCGCACCTAGCTCACGAATACGATCTAGAATTTGGTTTACCAGCTCTTCAGGAGCAGAAGCACCGGCTGTTACACCGATTTTCTTTTTCCCTTCAACCCACTCGGTTTGAATGTCTTCAGGACAGTCAGTTAGGTAGCCTGGTGTGCCTAGTTTCTCAGCTAGCTCTTTTAGACGAGTTGAATTCGATGAGTTCTTAGAACCAACCACTATCACCACATCAACGTCATTCGCCATCTCACGCACAGCGTCTTGACGGTTTTGAGTCGCGTAACAGATGTCGTCTTTACGTGGGCCTTGAATCTCAGGGAACACTCGACGTAGCTCTTCAATCACATCTGCAGTTTCATCTACTGATAGCGTAGTTTGGCTAACATAGTGCAGGTTACTTGGATCATTCACCACGAGGTTCTGTACGTCCTCTGGTCTTTCAACCAAGTACATACCACCAGTTTGGCTCGCGTACTGACCCATAGTGCCTTCCACTTCAGGGTGACCTGCGTGGCCAATCAGTACCACTTCCATATGTTTGCGGCTCGCACGAGCAACCTCCATATGAACTTTAGTCACCAAAGGACACGTCGCATCAAATACCGTTAACTCACGCTCTTTCGCTTCTTTACGAACCGCTTGAGAAACACCGTGAGCCGAAAAGATCACGATGTTGTCGTCTGGCACCTCACTCAGTTCTTCGACAAAAATAGCACCACGCTGCTTGAGCCCCTCAACAACAAAGCGGTTGTGTACCACTTCATGGCGAACATAGATCGGTGGCTGATACATTTCGAGTGCACGCTCTACGATGCTGATCGCACGATCGACACCGGCACAAAAGCCACGAGGGTTAGCTAACATTATTTTCATTTCATTGCTCATCATTTACCGCGGTACTAAGGTTGCTTCTATAGAGTTCGCCGTCAGCGAGGTTCGCATTCTACAGTGAAGCGTCTAGACAGTGAAGCTCTGGGTGAGATCACAGCTGTAAGGCTATCTTATTCTAGCGTGAAGACAGCTATTCTAACGTTAAGAGAGTTATTCTACCGTTAAGATATTGACGTCAAAGCTAACGTCTTGACCAGCGAGTGGGTGATTAAAATCAACCGTCACTGAATCACCTGCGATCTCAGTAATAATACCTGGAATTTCCATACCGTCAGGACCTGAAAATGCCATGATAGTGCCCACTTCAACTTCAGAGTCGCCAACAAACTTAGCACGATCCATATAGTGAATATGATCTGGGTTTGGCATACCAAACGCGTCTTCCGCCTTCAGTTCGATAGACTTTTCAGTGCCGGCTTCAAGTCCAAGTAAGCACGCTTCAAAGTTCTCACTTAGGCTGCCATCACCCATGACGAACTTCGCTGGTTTGCCCATGTTCTCCGTACTATCGGCAACTGAACCATCCTTCATTTTAATCGTAAAATGTAGAGTTACTGCTGAATCATTTTTAATTGCTGCCACGTTACTTTCCTTAGACTTCTTTATTATTTGAGGATGCGCTGTGCTTTGCTTCCTTGTTGACTGAAGCATAAAAAAAAGCGCCGTCGGAATCAACCGACAGCGCTTAGGGCTATTCTATTCTGTGAGTCATAGACTGACTTTAAGACAATCTATTTCAAAGCGTTTTTACTTAAGGCTTATTCGCCTATTTGCTTTCATCTTTCTTGCGGAAACCATCGAGGATGATCATCGCAGCACCGATACAGATTCCCATATCCGCTAAGTTGAATGCAGGCCAATGGTAAGTACCCCAGTAGAAATCTAAGTAATCGACAACAAAGCCGTGTACTACTCGGTCAAATACGTTACCAACAGCACCACCAATGATGATCGCATAAGCAATGTTATTCCACTTCTCTGCCGCAGGTAGTTTGCTCATCCAGTATGTCAGCATGCCCGTTACCGCAAAGGCGATACCAGTAAATAACCAACGCTGCCAGCCACTCTGATCGCTCAGAAAGCTAAATGCTGCACCATAGTTATGGACATACAAAAAGTTAAAGAATGGCAACACCTCAATACGGTTTGCCCAGCCATAACCCATATTGTCCATGACGAACAGTTTGATGCTAATATCGGCAAGGAAGACCAACAGAGCCAGCCATAACCAACGCACACCAGATTGTTTTAACGAAACTTCACTCATTTCTATTCCTAGTATTTACGAAGCCAGTACCCATTTAATCTTCCTGTTTAAGGGATGATGAGCACTCAACTCGGTTAAACACATTTCCTATAATTAAAAATAACCCCAGTTGATACTGGGCTATGATTTTTACAAAAAGTTCAGTCTTTCTCTGAGTCGTTATGCGAACTTACGCACTTCGCCTTCACCGTCGATGTTCGACACACAACGACCACAAACTTTCTCGTGACCTTCGATAGTGCCTACATCTGGAGTGTGGTGCCAGCAACGGTCACACTTCTCAGCTTCAGTAGCCGCAACTTCAACGAATAGACCAGCAACGTCTGTCGCTTGCGCTGCATCAGACTTCTCGCTCAGTGGCTTAACAACAGCTGCAGAGGTGATAAGTACGAAACGTAGCTCATCTTCTAGCTTGTTGATTTTAGCCGCTAGTGCATCGTCAGCGTATAGAGTAACTTCAGCTTGCAGTGCACCACCGATCGTTTTCTCTTTACGAGCATCTTCAAGAAGCTTGTTCACTGCGCCACGAACAGACTGGATTTCAGTCCAGAATTCGTTGCTTAGCTCTTCGCCTTCTGCAAGACCAAATAGACCTTCGAACCACTCACCTGTGAATACGAACGTGTCGCGCTGCTCTCCAGTTGGTAAAGAGCTTGGCATTTCGTTCCAAATTTCATCTGCAGTGAACGACATGATAGGTGCCATCCAACGAACTAGAGCTTCTACGATGTAGTAAAGCGCCGTTTGACAGCTACGTTGAGCATGGCTGCCCTGCTTCGCTGTGTACTGACGGTCTTTGATTACGTCTAGGTAGAAAGAACCCATTTCGATAGAACAGAACTGCATTAGACGTTGAGTCACACCGTGAGTGTTGTACTCGCCGTATGCTTTAACAATCTCTTCTTGTGCAGCTTGAGCACGGCCAACAGCCCAGCGATCAAGTGCAACCATCTCTTCAGCAGGAACTAGGTCAGTTTCAGGGTTGAAACCGTTCAAGTTCGCTAGGAAGAAACGAGCCGTGTTACGAATACGACGGTAAGCATCCGCTGAACGCTTCAGGATTTCATCAGAAACCGCAACTTCACCCGTGTAGTCTGTAGAAGCAACCCATAGACGCAGGATATCTGCACCTAGCTTGTTGGTTACGTCTTTAGGAGCAACAACGTTACCGATAGATTTAGACATCTTACGGCCGTTACCATCCACTACGAAACCGTGCGTTAGTACTTGCTTGTACGGTGCTTCGTCTTTCATCGCGATAGATGAAATTAGAGAAGACTGGAACCAACCACGGTGTTGGTCTGAACCTTCAAGGTAAAGATCAGCACTGTGAGTGCGCTCTTCGTTCGGGAAGTTGTACTCTTCACGAGAATCAACAACAGAGAAGTGCGTAACACCTGAGTCGAACCATACGTCTAACGTATCCATTACTTTTTCGTACTTATCAGCGTCTTCTGCGCCCATAAGTTCAGCAGCGTCTACATCCCACCAAGCTTGAATGCCTTTCTCTTCAACTAGCTTCGCAACTTTTTCAATAAGCGCTGGGCTTTCTGGGTGAAGTTCTGCTGTTTCTTTATGAACAAACAAAGCAATTGGCACACCCCAAGTACGTTGACGAGAGATACACCACTCAGGACGACCTTCAACCATGCCTTCGATACGGCTTTGACCCCATTCAGGCAACCACTCAACACTCTTGATTGACTCTAGTGCTTTAGCACGTAGGCCAGCTTGATCCATAGAGATGAACCATTGTGGTGTTGCGCGGAAGATGATTGGAGTTTTGTGTCTCCAACAGTGTGGGTAGCTGTGCTCGTAAGCGTGGTGATGCAGAAGTGCACCTTTCTCTTTTAGAACTTCTAAAACAGAGTCGTTCGCTTTGAATACGTGCTGACCAGCAAATAGCTCTGTATCTGGCAGGTAAACGCCGTTAGAACCAACTGGGTTAGCGATTTCTAGGTTGTACTTTTTACCAACCACGAAATCTTCTTGACCGTGACCAGGCGCAGTGTGAACCACACCAGTACCTGAATCTGTTGTTACGTGATCGCCAAGAACTGCAGGAACAGTAAAGTCGTAGAACGGGTGGTTGAACTGAGAAAGCTCAAGATCAGCACCTGTAGCAAAACCAAGGTTGTGGAAGTGCTCGATACCTGCACGATCCATTACGTCTTTTGCTAGTTCAGAAGCAACAACGATACGTTGAGCAGGCTGGTCGCCATTCGCTTCAACTTGGATAAGCACGTATTCAAGATCATCACGTAGACATACTGCGCGGTTAGCAGGCAGAGTCCATGGTGTTGTTGTCCAGATAACGATAGAAATTTCGCCTTGACCCGCATGACCTTCAGCTAGAGTAAATTTCTCTAGAAGCGCCGCTTCGTCAGCTGCTGTAAATTTCACATCGATAGATGGAGAAACTTTATCTTTGTATTCAACTTCAGCTTCAGCCAGAGCAGAACCACAATCAGTACACCAGTGAACGGGTTTGAAACCTTTAAGAAGGTGACCTTTGTCTGCGATTTTGCCAAGAGAACGAATGATGTTCGCTTCTGTGCCAAAATCCATAGTGCGATAAGGTTTGTCCCACTCGCCCATGATGCCAAGACGTTTGAAGCTCTCTTTCTGACCTTCAACTTGACCCGCAGCGTACTTTCGACACTCTTCGCGGAATTCAGCCGCCGAAATCTTCTGACCAGGCTTACCTTTCTTCTTCTCAACCATTAGCTCGATTGGAAGACCGTGACAGTCCCAACCAGGGATGTACGGTGCATCAAAATCAGAAAGGGTCTTAGATTTGATAATAATGTCTTTAAGAATCTTATTCAGCGCGTGGCCAATGTGAATATCGCCGTTCGCGTATGGAGGGCCATCATGCAGTACGAAAGATTTTTTACCTTTCTTTGCCTTACGGATTTCGCCGTAAAGATCTTCTTTGTACCAACGCTTCAGCATTTCTGGCTCACGATTTGCCAGATTGCCGCGCATTGGGAACCCTGTTTCTGGTAAGTTCAGGGTATCTTTATAATCACTCATCGATTCTTAATTCCGTTATATTGGGCGAAGTTAGACATTATGTTAATCGGTGGAATCATCCGATTAATTCTTTAGCTGAAGCAGCCACACCCTTGCGGCTTCAGCATCCAATTCTATTTGATTCTTTAGTGCGTCGAACGATTCAAATTTTATCTCGTCGCGCAGTTTGTGCAAAAGTCGTACTTCTAACTGTTTACCATATAAATTGGCTTTAAAGTCAAAAAAATGCACTTCCAATTGCTGCCTTACCCCATTAACTGTTGGTCGTTGTCCAATATTAGCAACGCCACCGACAGGAACACCGTCGATATCCAAAGCTTCAACAACATACACTCCCGATACAGGAGAAACACAACGCTTTAATGGAATATTAGCGGTAGGGAAACCGATAGTTCTCCCTAGTTTTCGACCATGGGACACTCGACCACTAATACTGTAATCACGTCCTAACATGGTAGCACTTGCAGCCAAGTCATCGACCGCTAATGCATTTCGTATCTCAGTACTGCTTACTCGTAATTGGTTTAAGCAATAGCTTTGGGTGCTGACCACCTCAAAACCGTACTTCTCGCCCGCCTCTTTGAGCATAGCGAAATTACCGGTACGACCTTTACCAAAGCAAAAATCGTCACCAACCACCAAGAACTTCACACCAAGCTTATCAACCAAAAGATCCTTAATGAATGCTTCCGCGGATAAACTTGCAAAATACTGATTAAAATTAACACACAATAAGCGACTGATATCTAGCTTACTCAGTTGCACGTATTTGTCTCGTAAACGAGTTAAACGTGCTGGCGCTCTATCTCGGGCAAACAGCTCCATAGGCTGCGGTTCAAACGTCATAACAACAGAAGGTAGCCCTAATGCTGCAGCTTGTTTAGAAACCTGACTCAAAACCTCTTGATGTCCTAAATGAACACCATCGAAGTTACCTATGGTTAATACACAGCCATGATGCTGCGCTTTAATATTGTGTATACCTCGGATCAGTTCCATTATGATCAGCTAAAACCTGTTATTTGCATCATTTATTGTGTGAAACCGACGGATTATATACTAATCAGTATTAATCTGTCGCTGCTTTTAAATGTTTTACTCGGATACCTAAAATCAGTACCGAAACAATATAAACAAAGCCACCAAGTCCAATCAAGCCAGTTAATGTCAGCGCTCTCTGGCTAAAGCTCCATTCAAGCCAATGTTGCATATTATCCAGCTGCCATAAAATAGCCGCTACCATCACCACACCTGAGATAATTAATTTGGCACTGAACAACAAGGTTGTCTTAGTTAATTGATACACACCCGCAAGGTGCAATCCTCGATATAACAAGGCCATATTCACAAAGGCAGACAGTGCCGTCGCAATCGCCAAACCCACATAGCCATAAAAACAAGCAAAGATCGCGTTAAACACCATATTGGTCACCATAGCGATAATGCCGTACTTAACCGGTGTTTTGGTATCTTGGCGAGAGTAATAGCCCGGAGCTAAAACTTTAATCAGCATGAAATTAAGCAAGCCTGATGCGTAAGCTACCAATGACATCGATGCTTGCTGTACATCGTGTGGAGAGAACTCACCACGCATAAATAGCACCATCAACATGGGTTTAGCTAAAACGATAAGACCTAACATCGCAGGAATACCAAGCAGCAACACCATGCGCACGCCCCAATCCATGGTATGCGCGAACCCTTCCCCTTGAGCATCTACGTGTTTACGAGACAAAGCAGGAAGAATCACAGTCGCAATCGCGATACCGAATAAACCGAGAGGAAATTCAAGCAGTCGGTCTGAGTAGTACAACCAACTGATAGAGCCTGTTGCGAGGAAGCTGGCAATAAAGGTATCAAACAATAAGTTGATTTGGCTGACCGATACACCGAACAGAGCAGGGATCATTAATGTGCGGATCTTAACCACACCCGGGTCTCTCCATCCCCACTTCGGCTTAACCAACACACCCGCTTTGATCAAGAAAGGCATTTGGAAAAGGAATTGGACTAAGCCACCAAGAAACACACCAATAGCCAAACCAATTTCTGGTTGTTCTAAATTAGGTGAGATAAACCATGCAGCGCCTATGATCATCACGTTCAAGAACACAGGAGTAAAAGAAGAGACCGCAAATTTACCTAATGTATTAAGAATGGCACCAGATAAAGCGACGAAGGTGATAAACCATAAATAAGGAAAGGTAATCTTGAGCATAAAGCTCGCTAGCTCAAATTTGGGTGCTGATGGGCCATCATTTAGCCAGTCGATAAACCAACCCGCACCAAACATCGCGGTGATCACGCCAGAGCCCAATACCCCGATGACGGTGACAATAGAAACTAAAACCCCGAGCGTCCCCGACACCTTAGCAATTAAATCTCGTGTCTTATCTTTATCACCTGCGGCGTGATATTCCGTTAATACAGGAACAAACGCTTGAGAAAACGCACCTTCTGCAAAAAGTCGACGTAAGAAATTAGGAATTTTATTAGCGAAGAAAAATACGTCGGCACTCGCTCCTGCCCCCATCAAATTTGCTACTACTACATCACGTACTAGCCCCAATACACGGGAAACAAAAGTCATTGCGCTGACAATCAGGCCTGACTTTAATAGTCGTTTACTCACAGAAACCTCTGACACTGGTTGATTACTTTCAAGCGAGGATAAATACTATCCTGTCCTAAGAAGCATATTTATTAGCATTGGTCTAAAAATGCTGTTAGAATCCCCGCCATCTTAACCGCGATGACCTTTCCATACCAAAGTTTGTTTGGCTACGATTGGTTTTTGCACAAATCATTTGACAATTAAGCGCTAATGAGGGATAGTCCTCGCCCTTAAATTGTCACCGAACTAAGTTTTTGGGAGTTAGACCCTTGGCAAACAGTAAATCTGCTAAGAAGCGCGCTATCCAAGCTGAGAAACGTCGCCAGCACAATGCTAGCCGTCGTTCTATGATGCGCACTTACATGAAAAAGACTATCGCAGCTATCGCAGCTGGTGATAAAGAAGCTGCAACTGCTGCTCTTGTAGAAGTTACACCACTTCTTGACCGTATGGCGACTAAAGGCCTTATTCATAAGAATAAAGCTGCACGTCATAAGTCTCGTTTCGCTGCTGCAATCAAAGCTCTTTAATAGAAATTTGATTACAACGCAAAACGAAAAAAACCGGCCTAGGCCGGTTTTTTTATATCTAAATTTTGAGTAACGCTTTTATTTTACGTGCTAACAGCCGTTTTTCTGACCGATAAACAATTTAAGCAGATAGATAAAACAAACAATCAGAAAAATAAATAGAGAAGCAAATTGGTACGTAGATAGATAGATAGATAGA
>NZ_JBFRJZ010000068.1:0-722 GCF_041469125.1 Vibrio sp. 10N.286.51.E5
GTTCTTGGTGTAGAAATCCCCAAAGCTAGTGGTGGCGTAAGGCAATTAGGTATCCCAACAGTCCTTGATAGGGTAGTCCAACAGGCAATCACATCAGTGCTGTCATGTATCTATGAGCCGAAGTTCTCCGACAGTAGTTACGGGTTTAGACCCAACCGCAGTGCGCACCATGCATTGTCGGCCGCCAGTCGCTACATCCGAGAGGGTCGAGGTTATGTAGTAGATATCGACCTAGCAAAATACTTCGATACAGTGAATCACGATAGGCTAATGCACAGGCTGTCACAAGATATTGCTGATAAACGCGTGTTAAAGCTAATTAGGTCATACCTACAGGTAGGCATAATGCGACATGGACTAGTTGAGCAGAGACAACGAGGCACACCCCAGGGTGGGCCATTATCTCCGCTACTATCAAATATTGTATTAGATGAACTGGATAAAGAGCTAGAGCGTAGAGGGCATAAGTTCTGTCGATATGCAGATGACTGTCAAATCTACGTGCGTAGTGAGGAAGCCGCTCATCGAGTCAGAGAGTCGATAACGGAGTTCTTGGAGCAGAAACTAAAGCTGACGGTAAACCGTAAGAAAAGTGCAGCAACGAGAGTGACAAAGCGAACTTACCTAAGCCACCGCTTCCAGATAGACGGAAGAATCGGGATATCGAAGACGGCACAAGCTCAAATGAAGAAGCGAGTACGTCAGATAACGAAGCGAAATCG
>NZ_JBFRJZ010000069.1:0-235 GCF_041469125.1 Vibrio sp. 10N.286.51.E5
TTATTGGCATGGCGTGATTTAACTGCGGCGTTAAGGCCAAGTGCCACCACCCTTTATCTGACATCGCTACCTTCCACGCATTGCGCTCCGTTACACCTTGTTGTTGTAACCATGTCGCTATGCTGTGTCTGCGTTTGCGCTGCTTTAGTCGGTAGCACCTTAATCTACGCCGTATCCATTCGTCTAAGCGCTGCATTGCACTTTTACTAACAGTAAGCTTGAAGTAGTGTTGCCA
>NZ_JBFRJZ010000070.1:0-423 GCF_041469125.1 Vibrio sp. 10N.286.51.E5
AATCGAGTAGGAGGAGGCCTCACGGCCTCCGTCCTCTCACACCACCGTACAAGCGTGGGTCGCATACGGCGGTTCCGAATATATTTTCAGTGACTCATACCCATCTCGCAATGAGTACAGGCCCAACTCCTCGAACCATTTTATTGGCATGGCGTGATTTAACTGCGGCGTTAAGGCCAAGTGCCACCACCCTTTATCTGACATCGCTACCTTCCACGCATTGCGCTCCGTTACACCTTGTTGTTGTAACCATGTCGCTATGCCGTATCTGCGTTTGCGTTGTTTTAAGCGGTAACATCGTAGCCGTCGCCGTATCCATTCGTCTAAGCGCTGCAAGCTGCTTTTCCGTATGGCGAGTTTGAAGTAGTGTTGCCAACCTCTTAGGTATTGAGTTAATTCCGCTATGACTGCTTGCAACTCTCG
>NZ_JBFRJZ010000071.1:0-518 GCF_041469125.1 Vibrio sp. 10N.286.51.E5
AATCGAGTAGGAGGAGGCCTCGCAGCCTCCGTCCTCTCACACCACCGTACAAGCGTGGGTCGCATACGGCGGTTCCGAATATACTTTCAGTGACTCGTACCCATCTCTTAGTGAGTACAGCCCCAACCCCTCGAACCATTTTATTGGCATGGCGTGATTAACCTGTGGCGTTGAAGCTAGATGCCACCAACCCTTATCTGACATCGCTAGCTTCCACGCATTACGCTCCGTTACACCTTGTCGCTGTAACCATATCGCTATGCTGTGTCTGCGTTTGCGCTGCTTTAGTCGGTAGCACCTTAATCTACGCCGTATCCATTCGTCTAAGCGCTGCATTGCACTTTTACTAACAGTAAGCTTGAAGTAGTGTTGCCATCCTCTTAGATATTGAGTTAACTCCGTGATTATCACCTGTAACTCTCGTCCTCGATTTCGCTTCGTTATCTGACGTACTCGCTTCTTCATTTGAGTTTGTGCTGCCTTCGATAGATGGATTGTTCCATCTATCCCGAAGCGGT
>NZ_JBFRJZ010000072.1:0-2435 GCF_041469125.1 Vibrio sp. 10N.286.51.E5
ATCAGTGAAAACGAGTAGGGCGGGACACGTGATATCCTGTCTGAATATGGGGGGACCATCCTCCAAGGCTAAATACTACTGACTGACCGATAGTGAACCAGTACCGTGAGGGAAAGGCGAAAAGAACCCCTGTGAGGGGAGTGAAATAGAACCTGAAACCGTGTACGTACAAGCAGTAGGAGCACCTTCGTGGTGTGACTGCGTACCTTTTGTATAATGGGTCAGCGACTTAATTTTAGTAGCAAGGTTAACCGTTTAGGGGAGCCGTAGGGAAACCGAGTCTTAACTGGGCGTACAGTTGCTAGGATTAGACCCGAAACCAGGTGATCTAGCCATGGGCAGGTTGAAGGTTGAGTAACATCAACTGGAGGACCGAACCGACTAATGTTGAAAAATTAGCGGATGACTTGTGGCTAGGGGTGAAAGGCCAATCAAACCTGGAGATAGCTGGTTCTCCCCGAAAGCTATTTAGGTAGCGCCTCGGACGAATACTACTGGGGGTAGAGCACTGTTAAGGCTAGGGGGTCATCCCGACTTACCAACCCTTTGCAAACTCCGAATACCAGTAAGTACTATCCGGGAGACACACGGCGGGTGCTAACGTCCGTCGTGGAGAGGGAAACAACCCAGACCGCCAGCTAAGGTCCCAAAGTATAGCTAAGTGGGAAACGATGTGGGAAGGCTCAGACAGCCAGGATGTTGGCTTAGAAGCAGCCATCATTTAAAGAAAGCGTAATAGCTCACTGGTCGAGTCGGCCTGCGCGGAAGATGTAACGGGGCTAAGCTATACACCGAAGCTGCGGCTACGTACCTTAGGGTATGTGGGGTAGGGGAGCGTTCTGTAAGCCGTTGAAGGTGGTCTGTAAGGGCTGCTGGAGGTATCAGAAGTGCGAATGCTGACATGAGTAACGATAAAGGGAGTGAAAAACTCCCTCGCCGGAAGACCAAGGGTTCCTGTCCAACGTTAATCGGGGCAGGGTAAGTCGACTCCTAAGGCGAGGCCGAAAGGCGTAGTCGATGGGAAACGGGTTAATATTCCCGTACTTCTTACAATTGCGATGGGGGGACGGAGAAGGCTAGGTGGGCCTGGCGACGGTTGTCCAGGTTCAAGTACGTAGGCGGGTGGTTTAGGTAAATCCGGACCGCTACTAACGCTGAGATACGATGTCGAGCTACTACGGTAGTGAAGTCATTGATGCCATGCTTCCAGGAAAAGCCTCTAAGCTTCAGATTGTAAGGAATCGTACCCCAAACCGACACAGGTGGTCGGGTAGAGAATACCAAGGCGCTTGAGAGAACTCGGGTGAAGGAACTAGGCAAAATGGTACCGTAACTTCGGGAGAAGGTACGCTCTTATCAGTGAAGTCCCTTGCGGATGGAGCAGACGAGAGTCGCAGATACCAGGTGGCTGCAACTGTTTATTAAAAACACAGCACTGTGCAAAATCGTAAGATGACGTATACGGTGTGACGCCTGCCCGGTGCCGGAAGGTTAATTGATGGGGTTAGACTTCGGTCGAAGCTCTTGATCGAAGCCCCGGTAAACGGCGGCCGTAACTATAACGGTCCTAAGGTAGCGAAATTCCTTGTCGGGTAAGTTCCGACCTGCACGAATGGCGTAATGATGGCCACGCTGTCTCCACCCGAGACTCAGTGAAATTGAAATCGCTGTGAAGATGCAGTGTACCCGCGGCTAGACGGAAAGACCCCGTGAACCTTTACTACAGCTTGGCACTGAACATTGAACCTACATGTGTAGGATAGGTGGGAGACTATGAAACCGCGTCGCTAGATGTGGTGGAGTCGTCCTTGAAATACCACCCTTGTAGTTTTGATGTTCTAACGTTGGTCCCTGAATCGGGATTACGGACAGTGCCTGGTGGGTAGTTTGACTGGGGCGGTCTCCTCCCAAAGAGTAACGGAGGAGCACGAAGGTGGGCTAAACACGGTTGGACATCGTGTGGTTAGTGCAATGGCATAAGCCCGCTTGACTGCGAGAATGACAATTCGAGCAGGTGCGAAAGCAGGTCATAGTGATCCGGTGGTTCTGAATGGAAGGGCCATCGCTCAACGGATAAAAG
This sequence comes from Vibrio sp. 10N.286.51.E5, assembly GCF_041469125.1. Taxonomy (NCBI): domain Bacteria; kingdom Pseudomonadati; phylum Pseudomonadota; class Gammaproteobacteria; order Vibrionales; family Vibrionaceae; genus Vibrio; species Vibrio sp. 10N.286.51.E5. The sequence goes on from NZ_JBFRJZ010000072.1 coordinate 2,081, forward strand.
GTACTCCGGGGATAACAGGCTGATACCGCCCAAGAGTTCATATCGACGGCGGTGTTTGGCACCTCGATGTCGGCTCATCACATCCTGGGGCTGAAGTCGGTCCCAAGGGTATGGCTGTTCGCCATTTAAAGTGGTACGCGAGCTGGGTTTAGAACGTCGTGAGACAGTTCGGTCCCTATCTGCCGTGGGCGTTGGAAAATTGAAAGGGGCTGCTCCTAGTACGAGAGGACCGGAGTGGACGAACCTCTGGTGTTCGGGTTGTCATGCCAATGGCATTGCCCGGTAGCTAAGTTCGGAATCGATAACCGCTGAAAGCATCTAAGCGGGAAGCGAGCCTTGAGATGAGTTTTCCCTG
>NZ_JBFRJZ010000072.1:3198-3334 GCF_041469125.1 Vibrio sp. 10N.286.51.E5
GTCCTAAAGGGTTGTCGTAGACTACGACGTTGATAGGCAGGGTGTGTAAGTGCTGCGAGGCATTGAGCTAACCTGTACTAATTGCCCGTGAGGCTTAACCATACAACACCCAAGGGGTTTTGTGGACTCAAAGAAA
>NZ_JBFRJZ010000073.1:0-49710 GCF_041469125.1 Vibrio sp. 10N.286.51.E5
ACAATTTAAATTACAGGCTCACCTAAAAGCCTATTCTTAAGCCGCGGTTTACACGCTTATTGAGCCGCACACGACTCTCTACTCAAATTTAAAATAAAAAAACGCTCATGTTGCCTGTATCAACATGAGCGCAAGGGTAGATCTTCGACTACCATCTCCTACCTTTCTAGATGAAAGCAGAAGTTATAATTAGAATAGTTGGGAGCAATAATCAAAATGCTTTCGCAAGCACTTCAACGATTTCTTCTTTGTCGCTGATGAGAACAACGGGTAACGATTCGAACCCAGTTCATTCCTATCAAGTTCATACTTATATAGCAGGCTATGTCACTACCTTGCCTACTACATTTCAAACCTTCTCTGATTGAGCTTTAAATCACCTCAAGTAAATGTCTCATGTTCTTAAAGCGGTGGATTTAATCCATTTAGCTTCAAGACCACTCTTACTTATTCGGCTTCACACCGTCTGTTCATGCAATCAACACAGCAAAGTTATGTGTTGCTAAAGAAAGTTAGTAAATAATAATGTATTACAAATAAAAATGATATCTAAAGGTTCAATTTTTGCTGTAGCGCACATTTATTGATGAACAAAACTCTTCAAAACCATTATCAACAGCCAAACAAATCACTAAAAAACATCAACTTAACGAAACAACTCGATTTTGTAACCCTTTGTAAATAGTGGTTTTGTCCTAACAACACGATCAAGTTCACAGATCATCACGCCTCGGATCGCTACCATATTTGTATTATTTAAATGCAAAATAAATTTGAAATAACCAAGAAATAATTTCAAAAACAAAATGCATTTAAGACAAGAACTACTCTATTTGGCTTGTAATTATGGCCAATACTCAACCTATAAATATGGAATTAATACCATGAATAAAACTAAAATCGTGATTGCTGTGGCATCTGTACTCGCTGCTGGCTCTGTATCTGCTGCGTCTTTCGATATGAGACACGAATACAAGAGTCATACAGATCAACACGCTACTCGTGTAAAACTTGGCGATAGCATTGGCAACTTCCTTGTAGATATCGAAGCGAAATTCAAGGGAGAAGACGGTAAATTCATGGAAGATTTGAAGAACAATGGTTGGGAGCTTGGTCTAAACTACCGTCATGTACTAAACGATAACTGGACAATGACTTACGGTATGCCAATTGAAGGTCGTGAATCTGGCGTTACATACAAGCCTCAAGTTCGTGCAACATACAAAGTGGATAGCGTTGATGGTCTAAGCCTAAGTGCTCGTTACCGTTACGATATGAGACAGAACACTAGCAGCTCAGAGTATCAATTCGATGACAATGGTGATGTTATTGTTGATAGTGACGGTGTTCCAATCACGGTTGATAAAAACGTTTCTAATCAACGTCGTCACCGTCTAACGGCAAACGTTAACTACTCAATGGAAAACTGGCGCTTTGGTCTAGAAGGTAACTACTACAAAGCGGATGGCTATGACATCTACGACAACGACGATACCAACTACGAGTTGAACGCAAGCATTCGCCATATTATGGGTCAATGGGCACCATATGTAGAGTTTGGTGATGTGAGCACTTCATCAACTAAAGCGACTCGTGAACTGCGTAGCCGTGTTGGTCTAACTTACAGCTTCTAATCGATAGCTACATGAATAATCTAAGATAATTACTGTCCTAATTTTCTAAGACCTAAACAAAAGCCAGCTTAATCGCTGGCTTTTTTTCCTTTAAAATCAGTAAAATAAGAGCCGCGCACTTGCAGCTCTTTTTCCTAGTGACTAATCCGATAGAGAAAGGCAACGGTCACATTATCGTTAGGCACAACTCGCTTCTGCTGAGCCAAAAACAATTCCGCTGTCGAAACGGCATCGGCTAATGCATTGTGGCTGTTGTACTCAGGAAGCCCGTACCTTTCGCGAGTGCCTGCTAGAGTCAAATCCACTTCTTCATGATTGCTGATCGCTTTCTCCATGCTCTTTTCGATACACAATGTGTCTAGCCAAAGCAGAGGAATCGCTCGTAAACCATAGCAACGAAGAAGATATTGGCTAATGAACCTCTCTTCTACCATGCAAGCGTGCGCGACAATAATCTTGCCTTTCGCTGCTTCGAAGAACGTCAGCATCGCATCATGAATAGACGCGCCCTCTTCCAACATTTGCGGCGTTATATGGTTGATAACAGCGGTTTCAGCGTTGATCTGAGAATCGTTATTCAGATAAATATGCTTGGCTGACGCTAAGTCGATTCTCCCTTTAACCACATCGACCCACCCCATAGATAAGATAAGGTCTTGCTCACTGTCTAAGCCCGTGGTTTCGAGATCTAAAATGATGTATTCGCTGTCTTTGGCCAAGTCCGTCATTTCAGGACAAGGCTGCTCTACGAGATCATGTAACGCCTCTGGCAACTTAACCGTTCCCAAATATTGCTTACGTTTACGTTTAATTCGCTCAAGCGGGTGAAAATAGTTTAACAAGGCTTTCATTAACGTGCTCCGAAACGAATTTTCGCCGCTTCTTGAAGGTCAGCAATGATCCTAAAGGCATCTTTCAAATGTTTACGTTCAAAGCTACCAAAGCTATCTGGGTTGATGTTGTTGTCAGGCACATCCCCGTTCTTCAGCGCTTCAAGTTGATGACCAAAACGGAAAGAGAGAATGAACTGGTAAGCACCCAGAATGTTCTTGAATGCATCGTCGCTCAGCATGCCTTTTTCATTGGCAGCAGCGAAACGTTCGTCAGTCGCCGACAAATCGCACTCCACAGCAAGGCCATAAATACGCGCTAAGTCGATAATCAAGTTGATCGCGTACTTCTTCACGTTCAGCGTTTTCTTATTCTCACCTGACTTCTCTAGCACTAAGCTATTGAAGATGCCAAGTGGCGGGTTGGTATTGACCGCGTCTTTCACTAGCGTGCTTAAAAACTCACGGTTACCGCGAATATTGCTATGCAGCTCATCGCGAAGAATACCTTCGAACTCACTGTTGCCGTAGATAGTACGAATTTCTAGGAACACACTGATGTTAAGCAAGCGTTCATACTCTGGGTTAGCCACCCACTTCTTGTAGTAGTGCTTCCACACGCTGAGTGGCTGACACCATTTTGGCGTCGCAGCCATGAATTTACCTGGACATAATGGGTAGTGACAACTTGCTAAGCCGTTGGTCACCATCATCGCTAAGTGCTTGAAGTAAATACGGTCACTGTCTGTTGCATCGTCAGCCAGAACAATCGCGCTGTCTTGGTCCGATAGCATGTGCACTTCATTACGCGCATGCGATCCGGCTACGATCCAAGAGAAATCACACGGTGGTGGGCCTAACTTATCAATCGCTATCTGAATCAATCGGCGGGTGTAGGCATCCATAATCATGGTCATTACCTTGCCGACTGTTTCAGGCGCTACTTTACCTTCCACCAGCGCTTCAAAAATAGCTTGGCGCTCTGAGGTGAACGAAGACATGGTTTTCACGCTGCCCGCGTATTTGATTTTCTCGATCAAGAATATCGCTTGAACACGGTGGTTTTGAACCAAATGAGATGTAGTAAGAAGACCAACGACCTTATTCTCTTTCACAACGGGCAAGTTACGGATATTGAATTGCATCATGATAGACGCAGCATGCAATACGAGATCATCCGGTTTTACCGTAAGTGGAGAGTGCGTCATTACCTCTGAGATCAGGCTATCAGTACTCACGCCGTGGGCGATAACTCGCTTAGTCATGTCTCGGTCGGTGATCAAACCAACAATGGTGTCACCTTCATAGATCACGGCACACGGTGAGCGTTGATGAAGCATTTCAACCGCAACCGACTGGATGGTTTGCTCAGACTTAACAATCGCCACCTGCCCGCTTGCCACTTCTTCGACTTTACGAATGAATAGGCCTTTCTCTTTATTTGACCAAACCACATCCAGTGCCGACTTCAAGCGAACCTGCGCCTGTGAAGCAAAGTGTTCTGCGCAACTTGGAAAGGCTTTGAAAAGCGTTTGAAGTGCCGAGTGTGGAATCACATAAAGCAAGGTGTTCTCGATTGCGACAGCTCTATAGCCTTTTTCGTCGTTGACTTCAGAATCTAAGAACGTAAAGCCGAACAAATCTTCACTGCCTAGACGAGCACGAAGCACACCATCCGATTTTCGTTGCTCCATAGAGCCCGTTCGAATGATATAGAGCGATTTTTCCTTCCCCGACTCACACAAATCAACCACATCTCCCTTACCGAGATAAGTAATTTGCACGTTAGACGCAAGTTCGCGAAGTGCTTCTTTAGGGATCTTATCGAATGGGTCGATTTGACCTATGAATTGAAGAATATTTGGCAGTAGAGACTGGGGCATAATCACACTCACAATAATTTAATTAGTATTATTATATAACTTAAAATACTGGTTACTAGTGCTTTTAACGAAACAGCAAATAATAGATTAAATATTGGACACCAGTCAGGTTTTCATCAAATTTGGATGCAAAAAAAGCACGTATGAAACGTGCTTTTTAGAGGTCGCTACTGAAGTTAGCTTCTGTACAACCGTAATTTTAACTTTGACTACCCTAGTTTTACGAGAATGACCTCTCGTCGATAATGCAAAACGATCAAAGCTAAAATAACAGTGAAAACAATTAACTAGCGGCTGGTAATCTGTGGTTTGTTTCTAACAGATGACTTGCTGACGCGTGGCGTGCTTTGTCACTATTACCTGCCATGATTGCTTCATAAATCTGGCGGTGTTCGTTAATACAAGTACTTCCCTCTTCAGAAGAGTGAGAAATAAAGTTAACAAACATGGTCGTTAAGATGTTACCAAATGGAAGGTAGAAGTCGTTACCTGTTGCATTGAAGATCAGGCTATGGAATTTCATATCAATATCTAGCCAACGCTCTTGATCAAGCGTTTCTTCGCTAGAGATTTCTACCATTTGTTGGAAAATACTAGACAGCTCAATGCGTTGTTCTGCACTCGCGAACTGAGCAGCTAAAGCACACGCTTCTGGTTCAATCGCGCGGCGTAAACCCAAAAACTGATGACAGAATTGGTCTGTATCGGCCAAACCGTCCATCCATTCGATCAATTGTGGATCTAAGAAGTTCCAGAACGCGCGGTTAACAACGCGAGTACCAATCTTAGGACGAGATTCTAATAGACCTTTTGAAGTAAGAAGCTTAACCGCTTCTCTTAATGCTGTTCTACTGATACCAAATTGCTCACACAGAGCCATTTCACCAGGGATAATAGAACCTTGAGGCAAATTGCCCGACAAAATACCACGAGCGATTTCACGTGCAACTTGCACATGAAGGCTTCGCTTAGAGCCTGAAATAGAATTGAAAGAGCCAGCCATGTGTCTACTTACTTATTAGATATGTATTATTTAACCCGGACTATAGCACTGATTTATATCTTCACCAACACAGCATCAGAATAACGTGAGGTCACTACCAATAAAGGCTGGAGCAATATTTCACAAACCTGCTCATCTTTAGGTTTATAAAACCAATTCAACCTATTAATTCATACAAATAGTTCTCATTTACTATTTCAATGTATGCGTGAACTCACAAAACCACCCTTACTCTCACTATTTATGTCGGTAATAACCCGTTTTTAGATAAACACCCTTGAATATAGCAAGTGTTATTGTATGATTTATTGGCGTGAATAATCTACAATATAGGCGGCTCTGATGTTTAACGATTTAAAAGGCAAACGCATTCTAATTACTGGCTCTACTGCAGGTATGGGCTTAGCTACAGCACGTATTTTCGCAAAGTATGGTGCAAAAATTGGTATCAATAGTCGTGCTTCTAGCCCAAAAGTTGATGACGTTCTATCTGAACTTACCGCACTGGGTGGCGATGTTGCCTTTTTTCCTGCAAACCTAATGTACACATTAGAGTGCGAAAGGTTAGTCAAAGAGTTCACTGATCATTTTGGTGGCATGGACGTGTTGATTAACAACGCCGGTGGCCTTGGTGGTCGCGCCAATCTAGAAAATATCGATGATGAGTTTTATGAGCGCGTAATGAACCTTAATGTTCGCTCTGCGCTGATGACAACCAAGTTCTCTATCCCGCACTTACGCGCCTCTGCTGCTGAGTCCGGGCAAACATCTTGTGTGATTAGCACGGGTTCGATTGCCGCTCGCGAAGGCGGTGGTGTTGGTGCAGGCATCTATGCCGCGTCTAAGGCTTGGTTACACGACATTCACCGCAATTGGGTGAAAGAGTTCGCGCAAGACAATATCCGTTTCAACATTGTTTCACCGGGCACTATCGACACCGCATTTCACGATGGCAAGAGCGACGATTTGAAAGCGACCATTGCTAACAACATTCCAATGGGACGCTTTGGCAATATTGATGAAGTTGCTCCTTCATTTGCTTTCTTTGCATCGCACGCTTGCAGCGGTTACATCACAGGTCAAATCCTAGATGTTAATGGCGGACAAATAACGCCTTAGTTAGCTGGTTTATATAAGCTCACTCAGCGATTTAAGTTCGCCACACTATATAAGGTCAACAGACCAGAGTAGATGAGGGAAAACCTCACACTAAATTCGACGTATACACTGACACTAAACACCAGATTCGTCTGGCTTTTAGTGTTTTCAAAGTTTCAATTTCAGGTGGTTTAAATGTCAATATTTACATTGGTGGAAGATTCAAGCCGCCGAATTCATGTTCAAGTGGCGAGACAAATTGCTCGCAAGATCTTGTCAGGCGAGTTAGAAGAAAATCAAAAGTTACCCAGCGAAATGGAGCTGTGCGAAATCTTTGGAGTGAGCAGAACTGCCCTTCGAGAATCAACTAAGCTACTTTCGGCAAAAGGTTTAATCGAGTCGAAGCCAAAAGTGGGCACTCGTATCAAACCGAGAACACAGTGGCACTTCTTGGACCCGCAATTGCTGTACTGGATCCAAGATTTAGAAGATACTAAACCCTTCTTGTCTCAATTTTTAGGCTTAAGAAAAGCGATTGACCCGGAAGCGTGTGCGCTCGCTGCAACCAATGCAACTGTAGAGCAACGCAAAGAGCTTTCGATTCTTTTCCAGAAAATGACCATCGCAGCAAATAGCTTCGATTATGAAGAGTGGACGACCAACGATCACCTGTTTCACCAAACGATTTTCTTATCGACAGGTAATCAATTTTACATTCCATTCGCGAACATTCTGTCGACTATCTTCAAGCAGTTTATCGACCACTCCGCTGAAGGCGGTCGCTTCTGTTTAGAAGAACACAAAGCGATTTACGACGCAATAATGTCTGGCGATACCAAGCAAGCTCGAATTGCTTCTCAAGTCCTGCTAGACGATGAGAACCAAAAGCTGTCTAGGGTTGAATTAGCCATCGCATAACCGAGATTAACCAAACTGACTTGTTTTTCAAAGACACAAGTCAGTCTTGTTTTAGCACCCATTTTTTAACCATCAACTACCGTAGTGTTTTCTTCTTTAAACGCTCTACTCCGCCACCTCAGAGAAAGCTTACGGTTATACACATAAGGTGTTGTTTGTGTCTTCACAATCGTACGTAAGGAAAAATTTCTCTCTCGCCTGGCCCCTCGCCTTAAACGGTATCTTGATGCAGTCGATGTTGATGATCGACACACTGCTTGTCTCTCCTCTTGGTGAAATCCCTTTAGCTGCAATGGGGATTGCGACGACTATCGTTGCCTTTGTACTGGGAATTCAAATGGCGCTGGCAAACGGTACTCAGTTAGTATTAAGCCGCGCAGTGGGCTCTGGCATCGCCGCATCATTATCTAAAGCATTTTGGGCAGGGTTATTTATCAACCTTGGCGTAGCAACACTATTTTGGCTTCTACTTACTTTTTTCGAACAACCCTTGATTCAAGCTTTAACAGATGACGCTTCCCTTCACTTAGAAATCAGCCGCTATCTAGACATCTCGAAATACATCGTTATTTTTACCGCGTTAACGCAGGTGATCATTGCTTTATTTAATGCGCTAGGCAGAACTAAAGTCCCATTCAAAGGTTACTTAATTGAACTGCCTATCAATGCTGTACTCTCATATGTGCTGATTCATGGTTTTTCTAATTTTGAAGGGATTGGAGTACAAGGCGCTGCATTAGGCAGCATTATTGCAATAACGATCCGCTTGCTGTATTTGGTTTTGTGCGTGCATTTAAGCTCAGCGATTTCACTCAAATTAGACGCTCAGCGCTCTGAATTCTTTACCAACGTTCGCCGTCACTTTATCGAAATATTCCCTGTAGCAGCGAACGTGACCATGCTTTTGATTGGCGCAACGATATATCAATTGTTGTATTCGCAACTTAACATCAACGCTTACGTAGCGATTACTTTGGTGATGCCTTGGATCAGGGCTGTCTCTCAATTTATTACCGCTTGGGCTCACTCTTCCGCAATTACTATCAGCCAAGCGATTGGCTCTAAAAAGATGGATGACCTAGTCAAAAACGTCGATACCAGTATTGATATTGCGGTCGTCATTTCTTTTGTGTGTGCAATCTTGTTCGCAGGATTAAGTCTGGTCATTGGTGACATTTACCCGAACTTGGATGAATCTACCTATCAAGCATTGGCCGTTATCGCCCCACTCTACATATTCTTGCCAATTGTTCGTGGCTACAACACGGTTCATGGGAATGTACTAAGAGCACTAGGAAAAACGACCGCAGTCTTCAAAATCAACTTTACTGGTCAATGGGTAATTTCAATTCCATTGTGTGCATTGATCATCTTTGGTTTAGATGGCTCTATCTTTTGGGCCTTTGCTATCCAACCATTCGAAGAAGTCGTTAAAGCTTTCCCATTCCGTCACTTAGCTCGAAAGTCTCTAAAGGAGTTTGATGCCGACAAAGCTAAAGAGTTGATGTATGACTAAGTCCGGTATCGAGTCGCCGTCCTAAAATCTTTCTACGCTTTCTGATTACAACCTTGTCTTTTGACAAGGTTGTATTGTTTCAGCTGTACCGTTCATTGGTAAGCTTCATTGTACTCTCGCTGATACCCGGCTCATCTTAAATCTCATAGAAAACAAAAAGACCACTCAACATTCGGTTCAGTGGTCTTCGAAAACATTCCTTAAGGCCTGTTTCTAACTAGCCTTATGTACTATTTGCCGTTCAACTTTAGTGCCGAGAAAGTCACACTGTTATAGTCGCCATTCTTTTTATCGACAGCGAAATCGCCAGTACCGCCACAACCTGGCCCCCATACAGGGTGAGAATCGCTCACGCTACATTGGCCGTATGCGCCCGCTTTGTAATAGAAATCATCTTCAGCATAACCCGTTGGTGAATCAAGCTCATCAATACCCTTGCTCAGATCGATTTCATACTTAACCGTATCGTGACGTTCTGTTTCAAACGTTAGGTACATCATGGTGCCTTTCACTTCCACTTTGTAGCTAAACTCTTCACCAAGAGCAATGCCTGCTTCACCCGGTTCCGCTGGGTTTTCCCAAGTGTTACCCCAAACAGGGTAAGCTATATCGGCACGGTTAGGATCTTTTTTCTCTAGGTTACGCTCATAGTTCCAAAATACTGAACCCATTTCTTGGCCAGGAAACTTCTTATAGAAGATCTTTAGTGGTTCATTACCATGCCCGTAACCAGTTCCAGCTTTGATTAACTCATTATGTTTTTTAGCGTGAATCTGACCAACAACCACCGAGTGAGCTGGGTACTTTTCTGGGTACTTAGCGTTAATCGCTACGTGATTCACTTTTAGGGTCGCTTCTAGCGTGCCGCCAACGGCACTGTACTCGCTTGCTGATGGATGGCTAGACAATGCCCATTGGTTTCCTTTGTCCGCCGTATCGATAGAGAAATCTGCGCCTCTTGGCATTTGTCGTAATTCAGAACGCGCATTCTTCGAATTTTTTGTCGTAATCGCTTGGTTCTGAACTTCAAATACAAGGTTACCGTCTTTATCAAGATGGAAGAAATCACTATGTGAGTAGCTCATCATGGCTACCCCCTCTATTTCATCAACACGACCATCTTCATTAATATCTGAAGGTATGGTTATTTTCCAATTATGCATATCGAATTTATCGGCAGGTACGGGGTAAGAAACACCGTTATTTGCGAAAGTAACCATTGGTACAGTCGCTAATAACGCCACTGCCAATATGTTTTTCTTAAACATGACTCATCCTTTATTGTTAAATAAGTACCAAGTTCTCTCAGCACAGAAAATACTTTGAACACTGATTCGCAATAACTATTTTCTTCAATTTAAATAGTCCAACCACAAAAATTAGGGTTAACAGCTTGTTAAACACACTCAAATACAGCTCTTATCTTTTCGAACAAGATCTCTTGGATAAAGCAGCCACTCGTAACAACCAAGGTTGCCATCACCACCAAACCCCAAAGATAAATCGAATATTTGTCTTATTTTAACATTTTTAATTTCGTATATTCTCAAGAATTATAAATATGAGAAGCGAGTCATGCTCAACCTAATAAATAGGCGCAAAACTGGGACATTCATTACATTTAACTATATATTCACTCCATTATTCAGAACTTCTTGATAGATATCACAGAAATACTAAGCGGTAATAAATACCATATTTGTCATACATTAATTTAATACCATTTATAGTGTTAAATTGTGAGCCATGGGTATATTGGATGTATCCAAAATAAAAAATAATAGTGAGACAAAGGTATGAACTCTGTTACAAAAATTGCTGCAATTGTTGTTACAACTCTTCTTGCAGGCACAGCGACTGGCGCAACTCTTGATTACCGTGCAGAACATAAGCATGAAGACGATAAATACGCGCATCGTATTAAAATTGGCGGAAGTACGAAAATAGCAGACGAGACAAAGCTATATTTTAGCGTTGAACAAAAGTTCGCTCCAAATGCAGAAGGCGATATATATAACCAATTGGAACGCGGAGATTCTGAGTTTGATTGGGGTGTTCGTTATGCGTTAGATGAAAAGTGGTATTTGCAGCCAGGTATGCCTATTACGTTCGGCGATGAAAAAACAACATTTAAACCACAGTTTCGTGTTGGGTATAAAGCTGACTTCGGTCTAACAACGGCTCTTCGTTACCGTCATGAATTCCAAAACTACACAGACAGTTCAAGCAGTTCTCTCACAAAAGTTAACGGCGACAAAATAGCATTAGCTGGTGAGACTGTTCAGCAAGGTAAATTTACATTGACTGGCGCTTATAAATTCCAAGACGAAGATTTAAAAAACCTTCAATTAAGTTATGAGGCGAACTACGTCAAAAGCTACGAAGATCAAGTCAAAGCGAATGGTGAAGATTGGGAATGGGATTTAGGTGTAAAAATCGGCTATAAATTCGATAACCTAAGACCTTATGTTGAATTTTGGACATCAGATTACGGCTCAGCGGAAGAGAATGAACGTCAGTTAAAAACACGCGTTGGTGTTACATACTCATTTTAAACATGGTGACTATCCATTCTTTAAAAAGGCTTATAAATTTCTAAGCCTTTTTTATGGTTCATCGCGGCTTTCCGGGGAAAGCCGCTTTTATCTTCAGTAAGCATTTGTTCTATATATCTTTTTAGGCACTCCGTTATACGAGCTTAAAGCTCCAACCAAGATAGAGATTCTGTTTTTATGCCGCAGTCACGACACTTAATTCTTCGTGTTTGAACGGAAAGTTCAACAGGAACACCGAGCAACATGGCCTCTTTTACATGACGCCATTGATACTCATGAATAGCCTCGGCCTCGAGACCACAAAGGCACTTAGCCTCAGAGTTAGGTTTAAGAATCAGGGTAATAAGTGATGCTGTCTGATGAGACTTTATTATTTGAAAACCTTCCCAGAATGAAGGTAGGAAAGTATGATTCGGCATGAAAACGGTCGTTTGTGTATGGTTTTTGTTTGGCGACTAAACCATATCACTTACTGCCGTTTTTTTTAGTTCCCGCTAATCCGCGTTGAACCTTTTTTATTGACGAAGTATCCTAAAACCCAAAACTTGTAGAGCGAAGCCTTAGGATTAAATAAAAGTAGTCCTATCGGTAATGAAAAAATGGCAGCTAATAATAGCTGCCATTTTAGTTGTAAATTCAACTTATTCATTATTCCTGATACTGATCGTGCGATACGTCTAGCTGGTAGAAAGTCGCTTGTGAGTAATCGTCTAGGTCGCCGCTGATGTTTTGGTTGTAAACACCGGCTTTGAAGTACATGTACTTGCCGCCTACGTCGTAACCGCTGTTGCTCATATCAACCACTTGTACAACGTCATCTTTGCCTTCACGCATTAGTGTTACTGTCATTGTATTACCTTTAACGTCAATACGGTAGCTGAACACTTCGCCAAGCGCGATACCATCGTCACCCACTTCAGCCGTCATGTCGCCCACTAGAGGGTAGAAGTCCTCTTTAATTGCGTCTTGGCTTTCATGTGCGAAGTAAACCGCACCCGTTGCTTGGTTTGGCAGTTTACGGTAGTACAAACGAATTGGTTCATCGTTTTGATCGTGAATCTGACCAATGATAAAGCGGCCTACTTCGTTCGCATTACCTGTCGTTGTTGCGTGATCGATTTTCAACGTTGCTTCTAGAACGCCGTCAATACCAGCAGCAGCTTCTAGGTCAGATTCAGGTGCGCTTGAGAATACCCAGTTGTTCTTGTTAACACCTTTAGTGCTAATAGACTGGTCACCACGACGCATCATTTCACGAAGCTCTGTACGCGCATACTTAGTATTTTTAGAGGTACGAACACCTTTCACGTAAGACTTGAATACCAGACCACCATCGTCAGCTGTGTAGAAGATCTCTGGGTGTTGGTAACCGTTTGCAAGGTTCCACTCAGAAACGTCATCAGGCTTACCGTTTTTGTCATGGTCGAATGGTTGAGATAGGTACCAATGCGTCATGTCAAAGTTTTCACTTGGCGCGTTACCTGCAACTGGTGTCGCTGGCAGGCCTGTCGGAATTGGTAATGCACTGCGCGTATCACATTCAACTGTAGTATCACAAGGGTAAACCGCTGCTACACCGAAGTTACCAGAACGAAGATCTTTGCGCGCATCTTTGCGTGCTTTTTCCGCCGCTTTCATTTCAGCGATCATTGCCGCTTCTGCAGCTACTACATCTGAAGTAATGATATGGCTAGCGGGACAAGCATTAATGCTACAGTTAACCGCAGCTAATCCCGTTACACTGTTCCAACCGTTTTTGGTGTTACCGTGACCAACGTATCTTACGTAGCGCGCTTGCACTGCTGGCTCGAATTGGAAACGCTCTAGGCCAATCGCTTTACCTGAGCTCAGTTGGTTTTCAAGCACGGTTGTCCAGTTTTCGCCATCTACACTCACTTGAATATCAAATTTAGATTGGCGCTCGTTACCTTTGCTGAAAGATGCTTGAACGGCATCAAATTCTTGCACTGAGCCATAGTCTAGCGTTGCCCACTCACCGTCACCCGCAGATGACCAACGTGTTGTTAGGTCTTGGTCAACGAGACGATCAGGGCCGTTGCCATCATGGCTACTAGCGGTAACAGCAACTGGCGTTAGAAGCGCTTCACCAGTTTCTTTATTATTTGGAAAATCAGCAGTAGGCGTGCTCGTGCTCGCACAACCAACCGCAAGTAGAATAGAAGAAGCGAGTAAGGTTTTTAGAGTGATTTGTTTCATATTTAATCCATTATTATATTACAAAGGCAGCGTTTGTAAGTGAAAACAAAATTGGCAAACACGAGCTATAAGGCAATTCCCCTCTCAGTATTTGCGACAACACAAAAATATTACGTAATCTTATAATACAAATAAAACACTTCGTTGAATAAATGAGACTGGGAACACTTTCCGCTTTTTCCATACTTTAACTGGATCACACTTCCTATTGATAAAAGACAATATATAAAAATTTAGAATGCGAAATGGGCTATCAAGGGCAAAAAAACCAAGCGGTAATGGTGAGAATTTGCATCACTCGAGCAGAGCATTTGTCGTTCAGAACACATCATTCAAAAGTGTCGCAGCAGTTAAAAAAAAGACCACATTGTTAGGAATCAATATGGTCTTTAAAGCATTCATTGTTGTTACTCAAACGTCAGCTAACTCAATAATGTTCAGCTCTAAGAGAACTAAAGCTCACATCAAACACCTCGCCGATATAGTCGCTGTCCGGCTTAAACTGTGGATAGATGCCCGCTTTGAAATAGAAAGCGATGTCTGTCGATGTCCAATCTGATGTTAACGAAACCGTGTCCCCATCTTTATCTGTGTAATCTTGTCCCCAAGGGATTAAATGAGAAACGGTGTTGGTCCCATCTAAATCATGAGTTGCCAAGTAGACACCGTCTTGATTGGCACGAATCGTATATCGCCACTCTTCACTTGCCGAATAAGTCCCTAACTCGACACTAAACGGGTCACAATGATTACAGTCTTGGTTGTTGCGCTCAAAATCAGAGTTCAGTATCACTCTTACCGGCTTACTCTCGCCTTCCCATAACAGCTTCACTAATGCTTGATTGATCTTCCAACCATGGATTTGTCCAAGTACCACTTTTGGATCTTGATTGTTGATGTTCGGGTAATCTTCAACTCGCAAGGTAGCGGTGAGCTGATGGTTAGTTTTATTGGTTCTTGTATCGTTCAAATACCAACTTGTGTCTTCATCGCTGGTACTGCAATCCGGCTGAGCACTGCTTTGATACAACTCCCTGAGCTCAGAACGAATATAGTTAGAGTTTTGTGTACTAGTGCCATAACCCATATCTGCTCTAAAGTGCATTCTCCCTTCATCGGTATTGAAATAAGAAAGACCAATATCGCTGTCGTAGACATCACTGTCGTTGGCGAGGAGGTCTTTGCTCGATTCACAGCGCTCAGGTTCTAGTTCAGCAGCACTATCGCCGTCACCATTTTCATACCAATCATTCTTGCTCGGCGGAATCGTCAACTTCCAATCGTTAATATCCCAATCGTTTGATCCATTGACCTGTGTGGTGGTGTATCGCAGTGCCTGAAAGTGGGCCGTGGCTTCACCATTTTCAAATTGATTGTAGATACCCGCTTTAAAGTAACTCAGTAGGTGCTGCCAGTAGGTGATGTCTTCGTCGACTTTAACTTCATCGTTCACTTTGATCGAAAGGGTGTTTTCATAAACAGAAAGATCAAATTTGGTGAAGCTATCGAGATCCGCCTCTCCCAAATCGTAGCGATTATATGAAGTGGCATAACAATCTGAAGAGTCAGCGGCACTGCTACAGTCAATGGCATTGTTTTTCATGACTGCCCAATAGTGACCTGTGAGCCCATCTCGTTCTTGCTCCCAAACCACACGCAATAGTGGATGAGGGATATAACCCGTACCACTCTCGTCCGTGCCTTTATTGTGGATCTGTAGCACGGTCACTTCATCGTGATCAGCGGGAGAACTCGCCATTGCATACTCAATATCAGGTAGGCTTATTTCCGCATGTAGACTGCGTCTAACGCCCGCTTCATTGATATCGAAGTTTTCTCCTTCACGAACTTCTGAGCGCATCTTGTAGTTCTCCATTTTGAAGATAAGATTCTCAGTCTCTTCGTCAGCATAAAAATAATCACTGACATAACCATCGAAGTTACCATCTTTGACTTCAGAGGTTTTATTGCCCTCCTCTCCATTAGGATCAGATACCTGAAGATCTGAACTGGAAAGGATGTTTTGATATTTGGCAATATCATAGGGAGCAACAACACCATAAGACGTTCCTGGGTTATTGGTATCAGAAGGATCACTACTGTCACTTGAGTCACTGGAACTGCTTCCACCGCAGCCATACGTAAGCGAAGCGAGTACTACGACGAAGATTGACTTATTCACATTTATCTCACTTATCCATAAGAGTAGAGTGATAATGTATATTTGTACTATTTTATGTCAATTGTCTATTTATCAGAATGTGAGATGCGGCAAATGAAGTGAAATGAACGGAAATTGCGTAGAGTTAGAATCAAGAACAACGCAGAAAGGCCACTCTAAACTCGATAGTTATTGAGTGGCTCTCAGATCAACAACTAAACTTAGTGTGTTGATTTTTATATATAAATATTAGAAAACTTAAACCTTAAAGCTGCTCATCAACTCACTAACGCTGCCGTTAAGTGTTTTGATTTCTGCTGATTCAGTCAACTGATCTTGGCTTAGCTTATTAAGCTCCTCAACAAAGCTTTCAATCTTATGCATGTTCTTAGCGATGCTTTGAATTAAAGCGTTTTGCTCAACAGACGAACCCGAAATATCGTTATTAAAACGACTCACCGTTTCCATCTGTTCCGTTAGCTTCGCCAACATATTTACCGCTTGAACCACTTGAGCACGCGTCATTTCACAGTTGCTTTTGGTCAACTCAATCGATTTAACCAAACCATCTGATTTAGACTGCAAGCCAGACAGCGCTTCATCAATTTCAGAAGTACTCATTTGAGTTCGGTTGGCTAACGCACGGACTTCATCAGCAACCACCGCGAAACCTCGACCATGCTCACCCGCTCTCGCCGCTTCAATTGACGCATTCAATGCCAACAAATTAGTTTGTTCCGCAATGCCGCCAATCACAGACACGATAGACTGGATGCTCTGCGTTTCATTGGCCATTGAGCGAATGTCATCAGAAGTGGTGCAGACTTGCTTCTCAAGATCACTGATATAGGTTTCCGTCACGGTGTTAATCTGTTTCGTCTCATCACTGAACACAGCGGCCTCTCTTGCTGCTTCTGCCGCCGACTGAGAACTCTTTTCGACCTCGTTTGATGCTTCAGATAAGCCGTTAATTGCAGAGACCACTTGAACCGTTTCATCAGTGTGAACTTTCAGTACATCGCTGGTTTCTTTACAACCTTCACGAATACTCAGTACCTTAGTATCGAGATCCGAGTTCTTAAATTTGACGTCCTTAACCATCTCTTGCAGGCCAATGATGAACAAGTTGATGTCTTTGGCGATATGCCCTAAGTCATCATTCCCCTTCTCAGCAAGCCTTTGAGTGAGGTCTCCGTTACCTTGAGATAGATCGTGGACGATTTTTCTCAGTGACACGATTGGGCGGTAGAAGCGATTCAGAAGTAAAATCATCAATATCACCGAGCCAAGTACACATGCCACGATAAGGATACGCGCACTCGACATCACGCCATTCAACTGATTGAGCGCGAGTTCAGGGTCAATACTGGAGATCATGTACCACTCTTTCTGGCTGCCAATATCCACTTTCTTGGCCATCAAAATTCTCTGGTTGCCATCAATCACACCCTCAATGAATTGATCAGGCTGTTCAATGGCACTGTTGAGTTTCATTTGAGTATCTGCAGAAGATATATTGCTTTGCGGAAGTACGTTTTCGATTGTCGAAGCGACCACCATCCCCTTCTCGTCGATGATAATGCCTTTGGCTTCGTAGATGCTGTCCAGCTGTTCAAGCTGAGTTTCCAAATCATCAAAACGTATGTCGGCCATGATGACACGATCTTGGTATGAGTAGGTCACGCCGATCATAGGCACTTGAGTACTCTTAGTGAAAAACAGGTCACTAAAAGATAAGCCTGATTTCAATTTCGCTTGTTGATACCAAGGTCGAGTGGTTGGATTGTACTTTTCTTTTATCCCAACACCGTTAGGGAAAGACTCTGAAGGGCGAGAAGTATAAGAACGGCCGTCGTCAAAACCCACCACAATCTTGTCAATACCACCGAGCTTAGCAGCATAATGCATGAGTGCTTCATTCGGCACTTGGTATGGGGATTTCATGAACTCTTGTGCAACAGAGTTAACGGTATCGATGGTGCGCTGAACGGTATTTTCTATTTGATTAATTTCTATCGTAAGCGAGTGATCAATCTCGTTATAAATCGTTTGGTTTACCTGTTCAGTGGCCAAGTTAAGCGTAAACCAGTTCGTAAATGCCAAAGCACTGGAACTGACAATCGCTACCATTAAAATCAATTTTCCTTTAAACCCTAGAGACAATTTTGAATTCATAAAACTCATCATCCATATCAACCTATGTCTATTATTTTCATCCGAATGAAATGGTCATTTTTTACATTTTCGAAGATACGGAAAACGAAACTTGTTCATGCCGATCCATCGTCACAACCATCAATTTAATTAATATTGTATGTTTAATTGACCAGGCATTCTGTGAGCGATCTTGATATATTAAAACTGGCTAAAACAGCCCTGTGACATAGGTATCATTTATGAATTTGGATTTTGTTCGAAGTTAAACATTGACGCATAACGCATTCAAATAGGTCGATTTTTAGATAATTAGCTCATCATTTCTCCGATAACACCTTTTCGGAAACTCTTCTTCTTCACCTCGTCCAGTCGAGTAAAAAAATGAGTCTTAACTCACACTTCTACCAACTAACCATTCACTAAAGGCATTCAATCTTAAAATTTATTTGTAATACAATAAGCCTTAAGTTATGGTGTATTTGAATCATAACTTAAGTTCTTTCTGGATGCTTTTGTTCAATTCAAAGTGATAATTGAAGCAGCCGCTTTAAGGTCATTGAACGCGTTTAACGTAGAAACTGTCGGGGGATCTCGTTATTCGTTTTTTCACTTGCTATTGATCATTTGTTTTTCTAGACGGCTCGTCCGAATATGCCCATACAGTCACCAGCTGTGTGGGCTTTTTTTTACTTTCTTTTCAGACCCGATACTCGAGCAGAGTTAAGCCATCACCAACAATCAGTTAAGTGCACTGGTTTAAGCTTGCGAGGAAAAGTGAGTGAGTTGGTGCTAGAAGGCTTTGAATTCACAAATAGATATAGATATAGAAACAAAAATAGGAATTGAGGCAGTAACAAAGTTGAACAGAGTTTTGACTAGATGTAGCTGAGGAAATTGAAGTAGAAGTAGAAGTAGAAGTAGAAGTAGAAGTAGAAGATTTTAACGAGGGAACAAAGGTTTGGGTATGGCTGATAAAAACGAACCTCGCTGAGGTATCGCCGCCTAAAAGGACAGGCAATACCCTAGCGAGGTCGTACGTCGATTACTTCTCTAGTTTAGCGAAGTAGTCGAAGATTACTGGTACGTCGTTGTTACCCATGCCTGCGTCAACAGCAGCTTGTAGGCTTGTTGCAGTACCTTGAGCGATTAGAGACTCAGTACCTAGCTCTTCACAAAGAGCAAGGAAGTAACCAAGGTCTTTGTTTGCGTTAGCAACAGAGAAACCTAGCTTCTCTTCGCCGTCTACTGCGTAGAACTTACAGAATTGCATGAACGGAGAGTTAGATGGACCTGCAGACATGATGTCAAACAGTTGTTGGCCATCAACACCAGCGCGTTGAGCAACAGCGAAAGCTTGAGACATAGTCGCAACAGTCGTCATACCCATGAAGTTGTTTACAAGCTTAGTCACGTGACCAGAACCTAGAGCGCCTAGGTGGAATACGTTTTCGCCTTGCTCTTCAAGAACAGGTTTAACTTTGTTGAAAGTTTCCATGTCGCCAGCAGCCATGATGTTCAGAAGACCATCTTTAGCGTGTGCAGGAGTACGACCTAGAGGTGCGTCGATCATGCCCGCGCCTTTTTCAGCAAGAGCTGCGCCGATTTGCTTAGTAGAAGCAGGGATAGAAGTACCGAAGTCTACTAGTACTGCGCCTTCTTTGATGCCCGCTAGAACGCCGTCTTCGCCGTAAACGATTTTTTCAACAACAGCAGAAGTTGTAAGACAAAACTGAACGATGTCACTTGCAGCAGCTAGTTCTTTAGCAGAAGTGAATGCAGTTGCGTTGCCGCGATCTGTAACGCGAGCAACAGCTTCAGCGCTTAGATCCATTACGTTTACGTGGTAGCCGCGCTTTTGCAGGTTTTCAACCATGTTGCCGCCCATAAGACCTAGGCCAATGAAACCGATTACAGGTTTAGTCATGTTCAAACTCCAAATATAGTATTGTATGATTATATGCTCATTATAATAACTACGTCTTTCTCGTTACGCAATAGTTTTAGGGCATTGATTTAATGGTTAGACGTAAGTTGTGACGGGGGTTCACTTTACGAGAAAATATGGGTCACGCTTTGTACTTACAGGAACTATTTGCCACTTTAAAAACCGTCTATTGATGAAATAACATACGTTAAATGTCATACGATTAGTAAGCACAAGCTACGCCATTACCTATGTATAGTTCACGACTCCCCTACTCAGCCAGTGATTAGACCGTTCACGCAGAAGTAAGTCATATCAGTTTTTACGAAAAAGGTGTTGGTGCCCTATTCTTTTAACAGAGCGATAAATGCGGGTCTCGTATACGACTCCTGCACCTTTCATTGAGCATCGTGGCTAAGTACACGCCCGACGTTTGTATGTATCAGCTTCCAGGTTCAGCCATCGAGCTATTGGTTTGGCATCGAGAAGCGATTGATCTCTTGGCCATTTAGTTTTCTTTCAAACTGATGGGGTTGCCAACTAATACAACTTAACTGACTTATCCAACTTACTAACTAGCCAAACAAAAAAACTCCGAGCTTTCACTCGGAGTTTTTAATATCTAGCTTCTGTTGCTTCAGCGAATTACAGTTCGATTGAAACCGTTTCACCGTCAACATTTAGCATTAGCGTGTTGCCTTCAAGCTTGTGAGACACTTCAACTTGCTCGCCTTCGTTCTTATTAGGAACAAGAAGCGTCAGGATGTTGTGCTCTTTCGATGGCTTGAATTCCACTTCAACGTGACGGTGGATTTCAAGATCTTTGAACTCGTATGGGTCAACTTCGCCAAAACCTTCAACGTTCTTAACTGAAGTGATGTTATCAGCAGACTCGTTGATGAAGTTTACGTCTAGGTGTGCAACTTCGCCGCGGATAGTGAAAGACTTGTCTGCCACGTCGTTTGCGAAAGTTGTGTGCATTAGCCAAGTCATGTCTTTCTCTTCAGAAAGCGTTGCCTTGTCTTGCATTACGAACACTTTACCTTGAACAAACCAGACCTTACGCTTGTAAGATTCAATTTCAGGAACGAAGTACTTGTAAGACGCTGTCGCATCACCTTCAACCATCTTAACATCAGATTCAGTGTCGAAATCAGAGATGTTGCCGCCCGCTTCGATACAGAAGCGATCTTGGTGGTTTTCGTAGCCCGTGTTCTTGTTCTCGCCGTACTGACCTTTACCGCCAAATAGTGGAAGGTTCTTAGAGAACGTTTGACGACGCCATTTCGTGTGCATATCAACACCGAAACCACCGTAGTAACCAGTGATTGACGCTAGCGTTTCACCGAATGCATGCAAGGTGAATGCGTTTTGGTCACCGTGAGAGTGGCTGATTGAGCCAAACGGAGAACATTTGAATACCATGTGAATATGGTTATCACGCTCAGTCATCTTGTTGTGGAATGCAGCCCAACCTGTGATTGGGAATACTTTCAACAGTGGATCATTCGATGGTGCTTTCTCTTCAGGTGCATCCCAAAGGAAGTTAAAGCGAAGATCGTCGTAACCGAAGTCCCACCAACCGAAGTTGTAGAATTTGGTGTGCGCTTCAGTATCACGGCCTTTCAGTTGGTTGTAGTACCAAACGTACTCAGGCTTCTGGTTAACACCTGCGTAGTGCTTAATGTTGTAAGCCAGTTTTAGACCTGGGAAATCACCGATTGAAGACTGGTCACAGAAGCTCGCGCGCTTAGAGTGAACAGGCATGCAGTAAAGCGGGAAATCACCTGTGTTTTCGTAGAATGTTTTGTTAAACATGTCTACGCCACAGTATGCTTTCAATAGATCGAATGCTTCGCCTAGGAATGCAGTTTGTGTGTTCCAGTAGTCAGGACCTTCAGCCCAACCGCCGTCTACACCGCCCCATGGTGGGTAATGTACTGCGTAATATTCTAGAGCGTATGCAATGTACTCGCCTGCTTTCGGGTGATCGTGGTAAAGCGCGATACACGTTGGAATGATAGCAGAAGAGATAGAACGAACACCGTGGCTGTTCAGTGGGTTGTTCAATAGATCAACCGTCACTTTCAGGTGGTGCATAATTTCGTCTAGACGCTCAATCAAAGCATCTTGAACTTGCTGACGTTCTTCATCTGTGAAGTAGCCGTGTAGCCAGTCGTAACCCCAAGCCATAGCCGCGATAACACGGAAAGCCGCTTCATCGTTATAGCCACGAGAAGTCACGCCTTCTGGATCGTACGTAGACAGTTTTAGAGTCCAAGCTTTTGCTTTAGCAATTAGCGCTTCGTCTTCTTTCACAACACCAGCAATTGCTAGGTTACGTGTCGCGTTCAGTGCCATTTGGCAATCAACGTACATTTGACGCCAGTAAGGACGCCATAGAGAAGCCTTACCTACCGTCTCAGCTGGGTACGCTTGAGGCTCTTCGAAAGGAGCAGTCTCAAGGAACTTAACTGTCGAGTTATTGTAGAAATCATCAAACATGCAGTGAGCTTCATCAGCTTTCACTTTCGCTTTGAATTCTTCTAACTGATCTGCTTGAACAAGAAGACGTGGACGTGCTTCGCTCAAGTTGTCTAGGAATGATAGGTCGAAGTCACGTGTTTGAACTTCGATAGGGAGTAGGTCTACAAGATTACCTGCTGAAGTATCATTCTCCAGCTTCATCTTCCTGATTGCATCAAGAGATTTTTGGTCGCTCATTCTAACTCACTTATTTTTCAAGTTGATTGAAAGGAATTAGCAATAATATACGTCTTATTGTAGGACAATTGAATATATTTCGATTCGATTGAACCATTTTGTACAGTTTTCGTGATTTAGGTCAGATATCTTCCACCTGACAGTTTTTCCGTGTCGCAGAACAAAAAATGCGACGCCCTTTCGAGTCGTCGCATTCTATTATAAACGTTTTCTATGTATTAGCTTTCGGTTACTGCTTTCGCTTGCTTGCCGCCGTCATCGACCGCTTTAACCAGTAAGACACCAACACCACCAACAATCACACCACAAAGTATGAAGACTAGACGTCCCCACATTGGGTTAGTGAGTAGAGCCATTAGCATGATACCGACACCCGCTACCGCAATCAGTTTACCAAGCATTTCACGCTGTTTGTTATCCAGTACTTTCTGTTCTGCTGACTCCGCAACTAATGGAGTAGACAGGTTACCGAAGAACTTATCAACGTCTGCTTGACGCTTCTCAGTTAATGGCTTGTAGAACAGAGTTGATAGGATGAAGAAACCACCTGTCAGCGTAATGTGAGCAATCAGACCGATAGCAACCTTAACATCAGACCATTCACGGCTTGTTAGCTCTTCTAGACCGAAGATTGAAGACACCATTTCAGCGTTAACAACGAAACCCACGTAGTAAGAAACAAAACCACCAACCACTAGCGTACCCCAACCAGCCCAGTCCGGAGTCTTCTTAATAAAGAAGCCAAGGAATGCAGGAATTGTCATTGGGAAGCCGATCAGTGCGCCTACATACATCATGGTATCGAACAGGCTCAAACCTTTAAGCGAGTTGATGAACTGTGCAATAAGGATGATAGCAATACCAAACACGGCAGAAGTAATCTTAGAAACCGTTACTAGTTCTTTTTCGCTAGCCGTACCTTTACGAACGATTGGTTCATAGAAGTTCTTAACAAAGATACCCGAGTTACGGTTTAGACCAGAATCCATTGAAGACATTGTCGCTGCAAACATCGCCGCAACTAGAAGGCCAACCATACCTGCTGGCATGTACTCTTGTACGAAGTATAGGTAGGCAAAGTCACCCGCTTTCTTACCTGCATCTGGGTAAGCTGCTGCTAGGTCGACACCTTGACCTGCAATGTACCAAGAAGGCATGAACCAGATAAATACACCACAAAGCATTAGCACACACGCTAGTAGCGCCGCTTTCTTCGCGTTCTTTGAGTCTTTAGCCGCTAGGTAACGGTAAGAGTTAAGCATGTTGTTAGTAATAGAGAACTGCTTCACGAAGATGAAGAATGCCCAAATGCTGAAGATGCTTAAGTAGTTAATGTTGTTACCAGAAAGGAAAGAACCGCCTTCCGCTACAGGGAAGTTATTCACGATTTCACCAACACCGCCACCTTGAACAACAGCAACAACAGCACATGTCACGGTTACTGCCATGATGATAACCATCTGCATAAAGTCAGATGCAATTACCGCCCATGAACCACCCGTTACAGACATTGCCAATACAACCAAACCGGTAATCCAGATAGTTGCTGTCATGTCGAAACCGAAGATACCAGAAGCGATGATTGCTAGTGCGTTTAACCATACACCGGCAGAAACAACACTGTTTGGCATTGAAGACCAAGTGAACACTTGTTCGTTAGTCGCACCGAAACGCATACGAATTGCTTCGATTACCGTTACTACACGTAGTTGACGGAACTTTGGAGCAAAATATGCGAAGTTCATGAAGTAACCAAATGCGTTGGCTACGAAGATGACCGCTACTGCAAAACCATCGTTATACGCTTTACCTGCCGCACCGGTGAATGTCCATGCACTAAACTGGGTCATAAAGGCGGTTGCACCAACCATCCACCACAACATGTTACCGCCCCCGCGGAAGTAGTCACTGGTGGTACTTGTAAATGTTCTAAACATCCAACCTATCGCAATCAAGAATAGGAAATAAATGCCGACAATAATCGTGTTGAGTTCCATCGTGTATCCTTTGTCCGTTGTATTTTGTTACGAGGACTATAGGAAATCTCAAACTTTATTTGTAGTACAATAATCCAAATAAGTGATGGCGATCTTATTTTGATTGATTAAGTTAATTATATATATGACATAGGATGGAATATGGCCAATCCATTAAGGAAATTACTGGTGTTTGAGATGAAAACTCAAAAAACCAAGACCAAAGAACATCACACCCATTAAAATCAAAGACTTATAAAAAAACGAGACTTTGCACACTTATTAACAAATACAACCAAACACATATAAATATAAAATTCTCAAAAATAATAAAAGCCAAATCAGAGCTGAATCACCCTCATTTATCACACAATAAACCAGTGTTTTTTATCTATAGAGAGCGGGAAATTTCATTAGAATTCTACTTAAATTAATCAATATTGAAGCGGCATATCCTGTTCAAACGATGGCGAATTCAAAATATACAAAAATGAAAAATTATGAATGACGCATAATTATTTTTTTTGGGGGGGGGAGCTCGAATGTCTTAAAAACGAATATCGAGCGTAATATTGTTTTTATTATGATGGTAAAGAGAACGATCGCTAGACGTATACAAGAAGGAATTAACTTAAGAAAGGGTTAAGCGGGGGTGAACCAAAACAGTGCCACACATGGTGCAACACGCTTTCTAAAAACAAAAAAGGCATGCACTTGGCATACCTTTTTGACTGGTTCAAATGAAGTTGAAAACCGTGTTTAGCTTGCAGTGGCTAAACGGTGGTTAGCATCTTGCAAGTGAGCCGCTGACATTGTACGAGCTTTTTCACTGTCGCCAGCCATAATCGCTTCATAGATTCTACGGTGTTCATTGATACATGTGCTGCCCTCTTCAGAAGAGTGCACGATGAAGTTAACGAACATAGTCGTCAGAATATTGCCGAATGGCAGGTAGAAATCGTTACCTGTCGCATTAAAGATCAAGCTATGGAAACGAATATCGATGTCTGTCCAGCGTTCTTGGTCAAACACTTCTGCGTCATCCACTTCAACCATCTTCTGGAAGATCTCTGAAAGCTCGATACGTTGCTCAGCAGTCGCAAATTTTGCCGCTAATGCACACGCTTCAGGTTCAATCGCACGGCGAAGGCCTAAAAACTGAGAACAGAATTGGTCTATGTCGGTTAGACCATCCATCCATTCAATCAGTTGAGGATCAAGAAAGTTCCAGTATGCGCGATCCACTACACGAGTACCGATTTTCGGGCGGGACTCTAACAGGCCTTTAGAAGTCAGTAGTTTAACTGCTTCACGAAGTGCCGTACGGCTGATACCAAACTGTTCACACAGCGCCATTTCACCAGGAATAATAGAACCTTGTGGCAGTTCACCAGACAAGATTCCACGAGCGATTTCACGCGCTACTTGCACGTGCAGGCTGCGCTTCGAGCCCGAGATTGAATTAAAAGTGCTAACCATAAGTTCACTTATTTTATATGTTATGTTTATGTATTATTTAAGGATCACTATAACAGGATTTCAACCTAGCGCCAATTGAGTAAATTAGCAACGAGTCGTGCCCTATTAATTTACTCAATGAATCAAACGCTTATAAAGCATCTAACTCCATACAGCTAGAAACATTATGTTACACCATTCATAAATCCGTCATCAAAATGCATCGGTTCTGTCATCCTCGATTTCTATACTCCCTTCCCAAGAAATCACTCAATTGGACTGAAATAATGAAACCGACAAAAACAAACCTCACGCTTAAGAGCGCTATTACTGCTGCGCTGATTTTTTCTGGTTCTGCATTAGCAATGGATACACGATACGAAGATCGCTCTGGCAACTTGGTTGCTGATGTTCCTCAAGATGAATCGCAATGGGTTGACCCAAACACGCTAATTTTTGCTTATACGCCAGTTGAAGATCCTGCAGTATACGCTGATGTGTGGAGCGAGTTTTTGAGCCTCCTTGAAAAAACAACGGAAAAGACGGTTCGTTTCTTCCCTGTTCAAAATAACGCTGCTCAAATTGAAGCAATGCGTTCAGGTCGCCTACATATCGCAGGTTTCAACACAGGTTCTACTCCACTAGCGGTTAACTGTGCAGGCTTTGCCCCATTCACAATGATGGCTGCAGAAGATGGTTCTTTCG
This sequence comes from Vibrio sp. 10N.286.51.E5, assembly GCF_041469125.1. Classification (NCBI taxonomy): domain Bacteria; kingdom Pseudomonadati; phylum Pseudomonadota; class Gammaproteobacteria; order Vibrionales; family Vibrionaceae; genus Vibrio; species Vibrio sp. 10N.286.51.E5. The sequence continues at coordinate 26,760 of NZ_JBFRJZ010000073.1, forward strand.
GTTACGAAATGGAAATCATCACTTACCCTGGTTCTGGCATTGAGAAAGTGGAAGACCTAAAAGATAAGAACCTAGCGTTCACATCACAAACGTCTAACTCTGGCTTCAAAGCACCTTCTGCGATTTTGGACGCTGAATACCAACTTCAACCTGATCGAGATTTCAAACCAGCATTCTCTGGCGCACACGACAACTCTATTTTGGGTGTGGCGCACAAAGATTACGATGCTGCAGCAGTTGCTAACTCAGTATTGAACCGCATGCTTTCACGCGATGTTGTGAAAGAAGACCAAATCAAGAGCATCTACAAATCTCAAACCTTCCCGACTACCGCTTACGGCACCGCGCACAACCTGACGCCAGAGCTGCAAGAGAAGATTCAAAAAGCGTTCTTCACTTTCGATTGGGAAGGCACAAAGCTTCAAGAAGAATTTGAACGTAACGGCGAAGCGCAGTTCGTTCCTATTACTTACAAAGAGCACTGGGAAGTGATCCGCACTATCGATACGGCAAACAAAGTCTCTTACACGTGTAGCTAAGTTCAACCGAACTAAAAAGCCAATCACACACCGATAAAACTAACTGCAGGTGTGTTCGCCTGCAGTTATTCACCACTCTTTCCGGTTTACTTTCCATGCCTGTCTCAGGCGAACTCTTAGTACACCGCTCTTATAGGAATTCTATGTCTACTCTTACCCTTAAAGGGCTTACCAAGCACTACTCCAGTTCTGATAAAGCCCTTACCAACGTTAGCTTGTCGGTCAATGCCGGTGAAGTAGTTGGTTTAATTGGTCCATCTGGTGCGGGTAAATCAACGCTTATCCGTTGTATTAATCGGCTCACCGAGCCCACCAGCGGCGAAGTGATCTTTTCCAATACCAATCTAGAGACGCTGTCTAAGCGACAACTGAGACAATCACGCCGTGAAATCGGGATGATTTTCCAAGAGTACGCGCTGATTGAGCGTTTGACGGTGATGGAAAACGTACTTTCAGGACGTTTGGGTTACGTAAATTTCTGGCAAAGCTTTACTCGTCGTTTCCCTGAATCAGATATCCAAGCCGCTTATGCACTACTCGACCGTGTTGGATTGTTAGAACACGCCAATAAAAGGGCCGATGCTCTGTCGGGTGGTCAGCGTCAACGTGTTGGTATTGCACGTGCACTTGCTCAGAAACCGAAATTACTGTTGATTGATGAACCAACGGCCGCACTTGATCCACGTACAGCGCGCCAAATCATGCGACTGATCAGTGAGATTTGTTCAGAGCAACAGCTCCCTGCCATCATCAATATTCACGATGTTCAATTAGCAAAGCAGTTTGTTGACCGTGTTGTCGGCTTAAATGCAGGTTGTGTCGTATTTGATGACAAACCAAACCTGCTCACTGAATATGTTTTAACGCAAATCTACGGTGAAGAAGACTGGAGTCAACAAGCAGAAGAAGAGGCCGATGACCTCATCATCACAAGCCCTCGCCTGTCCGAGGCGACAATATGACTCAACCATATCCAAATCAAGTTCAGCAGCATTTAAAGTCAGGAAAACAGAATTCCAAACAATACCCGACACAGTGGACAAAGCCGCCACTGATTTCTAGCCCATGGCTGCGCTGGAGCTTAATCATCATTGTCGCGGTTTACTTGTACCTTGCGACTCAGTCGGTACACGTCAACTGGACTCGAATTTACGAAGGCAGCGAACGCGGCTGGCAGTTCATTTTGGCTTTCATGAACCCAGATTTTGGTGGCCGTTGGAACAACATCTCACAAGGTTTGATTGAGAGTTTAACCATGACCCTCACATCGACCGTGGCGGGTGTCCTTCTTTCAATTCCATTCGGGTTAGGCGCAGCGAAAAACCTTGCCCCTACGCCTGTTTACTTGTTCTGTCGTGCATTTATTTCGGTTGCGCGTAGCTTACAAGAGATCATCGTTGCGATTCTGTGTGTGGCTCTGTTTGGCTTTGGTACGTTTGCGGGTTTTGTCACGCTGACCTTCGCCACCATCGGCTTTCTCGCGAAATTGTTTGCCGATGAAATTGAAGCCATTGACCCAGCACCTCTCACTGCAATGCGTGCAACTGGCGCAAGTTGGCTACAACAGGTGAACTACGCCATTCAAGCGCAGGTAATGCCACGCTTTATCGGGCTTTCGATGTACCGACTCGACATCAACTTTCGTGAATCTGCTGTGATTGGCATTGTTGGCGCAGGGGGCATCGGCGCAACATTGAACACTGCCATGGACCGTTATGAATACAGCGCAGCGGCCGCTATTCTCTTGATTATTATCGTGATCGTGATGTTGTGTGAATACCTATCGACCATCATCCGCAAGCATGTGCAGTAAGGAGCGACCAATGAGCACGCTAAATGACACCTCTACAAGCTCCATGAATCGTACCCAATGGCAGCGTTACGACAGTAAACAGAGCCTAATGCTTTGGATTGGCTGGCTTTGCTTTGTTGCCCTAACGGTTTTTGCATGGCAAGTCATGAACAAAGACACGATTTGGTACTTTGTGACTGACTCACCGAATCAACTTGCTGATATCTCGTCACGTATGTGGCCACCAAGATGGAGCTACTTAGAGTCTCTTTGGAGTCCGTTGTGGGACACCATTAACATCGCGACACTTGGCACACTGTTGGGGATAGTACTAGCGTTTCCAGTCGCGTTCTTAGCTGCACGTAATACAACGCCAAGCATGACGTTTATCAGACCTATCGCGCTGTTCATCATCGCGGCAAGTCGTTCAATTAACTCGTTAATTTGGGCATTGTTATTGGTAGCAATCATCGGCCCAGGCTTGTTGGCCGGTATCATTGCGATAGCGCTACGTTCAATTGGTTTTGTGGCGAAGTTAATGTATGAAGCGATTGAAGAAGTGAATGCAACACAGATGTCTGCAATCCAATCGACTGGAGCTTCTCCGCTGCAGGTATTGAACTACGGTATTCTTCCGCAAGTGATGCCAAGTTTCATCGGCACGAGCTTGTTCCGCTGGGATATCAATATTCGTGAGTCTACCGTCTTAGGTTTGGTGGGCGCTGGCGGTATCGGCTTAAAACTGCAAGAGTCGATGGCAATGCTGGCATGGCCTCAAGTGACTGTCATTTTCTGTGCGATTCTAGTGACGGTCATCTTCTCTGAATGGGTGGCAGCCAAAGCAAGAAAAGCCCTTATCTAAATACTAAAAACAACGTCAAATAGACGGTTAGCTAAGATCAAAGCCTACTCACTGAGTAGGCTTTTCGTTTGTTGAAACGTTCTATTCTGTTTCCTACACGCATAAAAAAACCGAGCAACTCGCAATGAGTTACTCGGTTTGACTTATTCCCGATGTATTCAGTCGTTGTTGGTATCAACGAACGATTTTGCAATCACGACTGAATTCAATGTGACGCTTCGTTCCCGCAAAGCACCACATCAACACAAGCCATCGTTAAATAACTTGCATGTGATACCAATCGTAGTAAATAACTGATCACCCTAGCTTGTTAAAAAGCTCGATAACTTCGTTAGAATTTTTGATTGTAGAATAACTACTTATCGAAAAATTCTGCCTTGTTCTCAAGCTTTTTTCCTGCGCTATTTCTGCTCACTTACTTACTTACTTACTTACTGTGATTAGTATTAATCATTTACAGTTGAGCAAATGATCCTTCCCACGAGTATGTCTCACCAGCAAACTCAACAGTGTGAGTTGCTTGCTGCTTATCTTCAGCTTGGTTTGAGATACCGTAGTGGTAAGTGTTACCAGAAGTAGTCTGAATGCGAACAACAGTCCCGACACTGTTATGGCCCACAACAGATACTGATTTAACCAGACCACGAGCGCCTACAGAAGCTTCGATAGACTCGTTAAAGTAACCATGCGTTTCTAGTACAGAAGCAAACACGTGGTTTTGACCAGACTGACGTAAGATGAACGCAGGCTCACTCTTAAGGTTGAAGTCTGGATCGTTAGCACCAGTGCGAGCAAAAATCACTTCGCTGCCCGCATTCGCGCTGGTTACTAGGCTGTAGTAGCTGCTGTCATGTAGCCAGCTTACTAGAGAACCTTCTTCGTTTACTTTACCTGAAGCAACGTTCCATAGATGTTGGTAACCGTTATCTTCACCTAGCGGCTTAAGCGTTTTTTCCATGTTGTAATCAAAGTCAGTACGGATGATCTGGCCAGAGTGGTGAGCTGGTAAGTCGTACTGGTGCTCAGCGTCAGCTTCGATGCGGTACACATCAATCACTAGCGGTTTTTCGAACTCAGGAAGTTCAGCAAGAATCACGCTGCGTTGCATGTCTACGCCAGTGTAGTACTCAGAAATGGTGCCGCTCATGCCTTGTAGAGACTGGTCGTCTGCTACGAAGAAGTGCTTCTGACCAAACTTAGACTCAGCCAGTGCTGTGTTGAAGTTGTTCTGCGTTTTCTGATCAACCGTTACTGTGTTGTGAGCAACCGTCTGCTTACAGTAAGACTTGTTCTCTGGGATGTAACGACCGCCAAACTTAGGCTCCACGTTTACCCAACGACCGAAGCCGTAATCGTGCAGCACTTCGTGGCCACGGTTGAATACGCTTAGGTGTAAGCCATCGTAGTGACCGTGGTCTAGCGCAGAGTGATACTGGTGGTCAGAACCGTGCTGACCAAACCAGATCAACGCCATTGTGTCGTCGCCTTTCTCATCACGGTGACGAAGAATGCTAACGCCGCCTTTCTCGCCTTCAGGGCCGTCGGTTACAAACAGGCTACCCCAGTTGAATGCTTTGATGTCGTCTGCTGAATCAACCGCGTCAGACAATGTTTTACCTGAAGCATGAACCCAAACGTTTTGTTGGTGGTTAGCCATACCAAGCAGAGTTTCAGTCTGCTCGTAACGGTGGTAACACACAGACGTCGCCATGATAACCCCTTCATCGTTGATAGAAATCGTCTTCGATGAATCGTTCAGAGCTGGCAATGTACCGTCTGGGAATGCAGTTTTGAATACTGAGTAAGACGTTGTCTTGATCACTGAATCGTTAAATTCGTAAATACCGATTTCTGGCTGACGACGTTCAATCGCTTCTGCGAACAGGTAGATTGGACGCAGAGAGAAACGGTGATAGTAAGGACCTTCCATGTAGTAGCCGTCTGGCGAGAACAGTTGGTCAAGTTGCGCTAGGAAACCGCCGCTTACTTTGTCCAATTTCAGGCCGTAAAGTGCTTTATCTACAGACTCTTGATCGTTGATCGCGTAACCACAGATACCTACCGCCGCCACTGCCCATAAGCCGTGGTTGTGTACGATATCGAAGTCGTGTGCGTAAGTAACAACGAACATTTCGATCATTTGCTTCAGAAGATCGTCTTCGATAAGACGCTTCTGCTCTTCAGAGATAGTGTGGTAAATGCAGCTGTACGCACAAGAAGCGTAAAGCATCCACATGTTCTCGTTCAACGTTTGGTGGAACAGCTTACCCGGAGGGTTAGTGTCACGACTTACGTTGCTTTCCAATGTTGGGTATACCGTCGCGTACGCAGTTAGCATATCAACGATGTAATCACGGTACTTTGTTTCCTCTGTGATCAGGAACAAACGACCCGCTAGATCCATATGGATGTAGTTTTGCTTGTGACGATTGTGCTCGTAACCGCCACCTTCACCGTGACCTGGTACTTCGATGCCAACTTCTGCCATGTACGCGTCAGTTTGTTTAATGTCACGAGTCAGTGCGTTACCTAAAAGGCTATCCTTGCCAAGTTCTTTACGAAGCTCTGCTGCTTCATCAAAGTTAAGTAAAAGTGGTTGATAGCTCATTATTATTTCCCCTGCTTTGCAGTGCTAAGTTCTTCTGAATTTGTTTCTTGTAAAGTTGTCTCTACTGAGTAGAAGCCTGTCCAGCTGTATACTTTACCGTTCAGTTCTACCTTGTGTTCAGTGTTGTCAGTCGCACCAAGTTGGTTGCTGATCATCACGGTCACATTTGATTTTTCTGTGCTGATTTCGACGACTGAACCTACATTTGTATGCGCGACAACCTTGATGTCTTTCACAACGCCGCGAGCATTGACTGATTGCTCGAACTCTTCGTTGAAGTAACCGTGCGTTTCAAGAACAGAAGCGAACAGTGTTGTTTCACCTTTGCTGCGTAGAATGAACGCAGGCTCAGAACGTAAGTTGAAGCTTGGGTCGTTAGCGCCAGTGCGAGTAAAGATAACTTCAGCATTGTCGTTAGACGTTGCACCTAGCCACGTGTAGTAGGTGTTGTTCTGTAGCCAGCTTACCAGTGCTGTGCCCTTCACTTCACCGCTTGCCACGTTCCATAGGTGTTGGTAACCGAAGTCTTCACCTAGCGTGTTCAGCTCTTTGTTTGCTTGGTATTCAAAGCTAGTGCGAACAATCTGACCTTGATATTGGTGTGAGTAGTCGTACTGATGCTCACCTTCACCGCCTTTCTCAGAATCTAAACGGTAAAGATCTAATAGTAGCGGAGATTCTAATTCTTCAAGGTTTAGCATGAACACGCTGCGTTGCATGTCAAAACCTTCGTAATGATCGTTAGCAAATGCGCTCATGCCATTGATTTGCTCGTCTTCTACTTTGAAGAAGTGTGGCAAGCCGTGTACTGCATCTGCACGTTCAACGTCAAAGTTGTTCTGACATTTTTCATCAATCGTTACTGCGTTATGTGCAATTGTTTGACGAGCGTAAGATTTGTTTTCGTCTAGGTAACGGCCGCCGAATTTAGGCTCAACGTTCACCCAACGACAGAAACCGTATTCACGCAGTACTTCTTGACCACGGTTGAAGAAAGAAATACCCAGCGTATCAAAGTTACCGTGACCCATGCCGTGTTGGCCGTAGTTCATAACAAGTTGAGAAACGTCGCCTTTCTTATCCTGCATACGGATAAAGCCTTGCGCGCCGTTGTGACCTTGAGGGCCTTCGTTCAATTCAACACTTGGCCAGAAAGGCATGCCGATTTCTTTCTCAGCAGACGCTGCTTCGTAGGCTTTAGATAGCTCAAGACCACATGGATGCATCCAAACTGCGTCTTGAATCTTCGCCATACCAAGAATGTTTTGGTCTACGCCGTTTTCAGAAGAGTAATGCTTGCTGTAAACACTTACTGCAACCTGAACACCCATGTCTGTAATACCCATAGTACGAGAAGCATCATTCAGAGCCGGGAACTCACCGTTCGGGTAAGCCGTCGCCAGCATCGCTTGTACTGTGTTACCAATCACGCCGCCTTTGTAGTTGTAGATATCCACTTCAGGCATATGACGGTGAATCACTTCAGCGAACACACACGTTGGACGAATCGCATAACGGTGGTAGTAAGGACCTTCCATGTAGTAGCCAGAAGGTGCAAACAGCTGAGAAACTTGCGCTAGGAAGCCGCCAGTGTCGTTACGGTCAATGCCGTACACCGACATTTCAAGGTATTCACGCTTGCCAAGAGCAAGACCACAAATACCGACAGCGGCTACTGCCCAAATACCGTGATTGTGAATTCGGTCGAAGTCGTGTGCGTATTTAACCGTGAACATTTCTAACATTGGTTCAAAAATGCGAGACTCAATATTGTCGCGTTGTTCTTGTGTCAGGGTTGAAGCAACACAAGAGTAAGCTAAGCTTGAGAACATTAACCAGCAGTGTTCGTTCAGGATTTGGTGGAACAAACGACCTGTAGGGTTAGTGTTTTTCTGTACGTGGTAATCAAACGTTAGGTATTTATCTGCGTACTCTTCTAGTAATTCTGTAACAAAGTCAGCGTACTTTTGCTCTTTAGTGATCAAGAACATGCGACCAGCTAGATTCATGTACGTGTAATTTTGCTTATGGCGGTTATGTTCGTAACCCCCAGCTTCACCATGACCTGGGACATCAATAGGTAAACGCATGAATGCTTCTAGATCTTTCGCGTTCGCTGCAATGGTTTTGCCCATTAAGCTAGAACGGCCCACTTCAAGATGAAGCTGCTCGATTTCTGCTTCAGTCAACAATACTGGTTTAGTCGTCATATTCTTTGTCACCCTCAATAAAGAGTTTATCTGCTTAAACTTTGATTAAATTTTCAAACTCCATATAAAGTAATACAATATGAGCTTTAATTATACCTATTCGTCGCTAAATGATGAGTAGAGTCACATAATTAGCCATAAGTCATTGATGTAGCTGGCTAATGGTAAATATTAGCCATTTATTAAGTTGTTGATTTATTTACGCTATATAAAGAATCGCTTGATCAATATCACACAAATTTAGATATATTGTATTACAATTAGGCTCATTCCCTTATGATGGATACAAGTTAAGTAACACTTAAAAGATTTAAACAGATTAGGAGATACACAATGAACTCTTTCTTTATCCTAGATGAAAACCCATGGGAAGAACTTGGTGGCGGCATTAAGCGTAAAATCGTTGCTTACACTGACGATCTAATGGCAGTACACCTATGTTTTGATAAGGGCGCGATTGGCCACCCTCATACTCACGAAATCCATGACCAAATCGGTTACGTAGTTCGTGGTAGCTTCGAAGCTGAGATTGAAGGCGAAAAGAAAGTCCTTAAAGAAGGCGATGCTTACTTCGCTCGTAAACACATGATGCACGGTGCAGTTGCACTAGAGCAAGACAGCATCCTTCTTGATATCTTCAACCCTGCGCGTGAAGATTTCCTAAAATAATAAACAGCGCAACCTCAGTTGCTAAGGTAAGCATATGAAATCATTAAACATCGCGGTCATTGGCGAGTGCATGGTTGAGCTACAAAAGAAACAAGACGGGCTTAAGCAAAGTTTCGGTGGCGATACACTAAATACTGCACTTTACTTGTCTCGCTTAACAAAAGAGCAAGATATCAACACGAGCTATGTAACAGCGCTAGGCACTGACCCATTCAGTACCGACATGTTAGAAAAGTGGCAAGCGGAAGGTATCGACACTAGCTTAATTGCTCAGCTTGATCACAAACAACCAGGGCTTTACTACATCGAGACCGATGAAACTGGTGAACGCAGTTTCCACTACTGGCGTAATGATGCTGCAGCAAAGTTCATGTTTGACCAGGAAGACACGCCTGCTCTACTTGATAAGTTATTCTCTTTTGATGCGGTTTACCTAAGTGGTATTACGCTTGCTATCTTGACAGAGAATGGACGCACGCAGCTATTCAACTTCTTAGACAAATTTAAAGCGCAAGGCGGGCAAGTATTCTTCGACAATAACTTCCGTCCAAAACTTTGGGAAAGTCAACAAGAAGCGATTTCTTGGTACTTGAAGATGCTTAAGTACACTGACACGGCTCTACTGACGTTCGATGACGAGCAAGAGTTGTACGGCGACGAAAGCATTGAACAGTGTATTGCACGTACGTCTGAATCTGGTGTGAAAGAGATCATCATTAAACGTGGTGCTAAAGACTGCTTAGTAGTTGAAAGCCAAAGCGCTCAGTACGTTGCTCCAAACCCAGTAGACAACATTGTTGATACTACAGCGGCTGGCGACTCGTTCAGCGCGGGCTTCCTAGCTAAGCGCTTAAGCGGTGGCAATGCACGTGATGCAGCGTTAGCAGGTCATATTGTGGCAGGGACTGTGATTCAGCATCCAGGTGCTATCATTCCTCTAGAAGCGACGCCTGATCTGTCTCTATAATTACGCACTTTAACTATTAATCAAGGGTTTGCTTAGTTGAAAGCAAGCCCACATTTAACGTGAGAAAGAATTCATGACTACATTAAATGAACAACTAGCAAACCTAAAAGTAATTCCTGTAATCGCTATCAACCGTGCTGAAGACGCTATCCCTCTAGGTAAAGCACTTGTTGAAAACGGCATGCCATGTGCAGAAATCACGCTACGTACAGAATGTGCAATCGAAGCGATTCGCATCATGCGTAAAGAATTCCCAGACATGTTAATTGGTTCAGGTACTGTACTGACTAACGAGCAAGTTGACGCATCTATTGAAGCTGGCGTTGATTTCATCGTAAGCCCAGGTTTCAACCCGCGCACTGTTCAATACTGTATCGATAAAGGCGTTGCAATCGTACCGGGTGTTAACAACCCAAGCCTAGTGGAACAAGCAATGGAAATGGGCCTTCGCACATTGAAGTTCTTCCCTGCTGAGCCTTCTGGCGGTACTGGCATGCTTAAAGCACTAACAGCGGTTTACCCTGTTAAATTTATGCCTACTGGTGGTGTAAGCTTGAAGAATGTAGATGAATACCTATCGATCCCTTCTGTACTTGCGTGTGGCGGTACTTGGATGGTTCCAACTAACCTTATCGACGAAGGTAAGTGGGAAGAACTAGGCAAGCTGGTTCGTGACGCAGTTGATCACGTTAACGCTTAATCTATTTTAGATTGAGTGATGAAGCCTCACCTCGGTGGGGCTTTTTGTTATCTGGCGTTTATTGCGCTGACTAACCGTAAAACACGCTCAATCAACATTATGTTTCCCCCACACCTTATCGCCTTTCTCTCTATGGGCTCGTCCAGCTCCGCGACTAAGACAGGCAATAACAAGTAATGTAAGCTTTCAATCGACTCCAGCACGCATCTAACGAAGCGTTACTGGTGCCCCCTATCGCCTATCCAGCTTCTTATCCAGCCCCTTACCCAGCAATGTTCCTTTTCGATACGTCATCAAGCATCTCTCATGGCATGCACTGAAGACCACAATAGACAAAGTGCACCGCAAAATGTGTCCCGTCATCGAGTTTAACGCCCACTCAGCGACAAAAATTCCAAATACGCACCTCTATGGCACAAAAAACAAACAAATAGCATAGAAAGGCTTCATGGCCGCAGATAAACAGAAAATAGCGAAGTGAAAACAATGAGCTACACTTGAAATCTCAATACAAAAATTTTCAGTATAGGGTTCCAAATTAACGTGAATGTCGTCGCACAACACACCAATTTGTAGCACATTTGTTACGGTTATAATTAAAATCTTATAGATACGGTAAAGTAAGCGCTTTTGTTTATATTGTAATACATATAAACATTTAACCCTCAATTTATTTTAGATCTCAAACAAAATACACTCACATTTAAATTCAATTAAAACAAATACTTATACAACCACGTGTTAGAGGCCGAAAAATCAATGCGACCTAGATCATACTAAAGACATATTGTAGTACAAATAAACCTTGGAACGCGTTAATCTAAGCCCAGTTAATTATGATATTTAAAAGGCTGAAAAGATGACTATTGATACTTTTGTTGTTCTCGCCTACTTCTTCTTTTTAATCGCGATTGGTTGGATGTTCCGTAAGTTCACCACCTCTACAAGTGATTACTTCAGAGGGGGCGGCAAAATGTTGTGGTGGATGGTTGGTGCAACTGCCTTCATGACACAGTTTTCAGCATGGACGTTTACAGGTGCCGCAGGACGCGCGTTCAATGACGGTTTCGTTATTGTAATCCTATTCTTAGCCAATGCTTTTGGCTACTTCATGAACTATATGTACTTCGCTCCAAAGTTCCGCCAACTTCGTGTGGTAACGGCGATCGAAGCTATTCGTCAGCGCTTTGGTAAAACGTCTGAACAGTTCTTCACATGGGCAGGTATGCCGGATAGCCTTATCTCTGCAGGTATCTGGTTAAACGGTCTAGCTATCTTTGTAGCAGCGGTATTCAATATCCCAATGGAAGCTACCATTGTGGTAACGGGTATGGTTCTAGTATTGATGGCAGTAACGGGCGGCTCTTGGGCGGTTGTTGCTTCTGACTTCATGCAAATGCTTGTAATCATGGCCGTGACAATCACTTGTGCGGTAGCAGCTTACTTCCACGGTGGCGGCTTAACTAACATTGTTGCTAACTTCGACGGCGACTTCATGTTAGGTAACAACCTAAACTACATGAGCATCTTCATCCTTTGGGTTGTATTCATCTTCGTGAAGCAGTTCGGTGTAATGAACAACAGCATCAACGCATACCGTTACCTATGTGCAAAAGACAGTGAAAACGCACGTAAAGCGGCAGGCCTAGCATGTATCCTTATGGTTGTTGGTCCACTAATTTGGTTCCTACCACCTTGGTACGTTAGTGCATTCATGCCTGAGTTCGCTGAGCAATACACATCAATGGGCGACAAAGCCGGTGATGCTGCTTACCTAGCATTCGTACAAAACGTAATGCCAGCAGGTATGGTTGGTCTTCTTATGTCAGCAATGTTCGCTGCAACGATGTCTTCTATGGATTCAGGTTTGAACCGTAACGCTGGTATCTTTGTAATGAACTTCTACAGCCCGATTCTTCGTAAAAATGCGACTCAGAAAGAGCTGGTTATTGTAAGTAAGATAACGACTATCATGATGGGTATTTTCATCATTGCGATTGGTCTATTCATTAACTCTCTGCGTCACTTAAGCTTGTTCGATATCGTAATGAACGTAGGTGCGTTGATTGGCTTCCCAATGCTTATCCCTGTCCTACTAGGTATGTGGATTCGTAAGACACCTGACTGGGCTGGTTGGTCTACTCTAGTGGTTGGTGGTTTCGTTTCTTACATCTTCGGTATCTCTCTGCAAGCAGAAGACATCGAGAACCTATTTGGTCTAGAAACAGCGCTTACAGGCCGTGAATGGAGCGACTTGAAAGTAGGTCTTAGCTTAGCTGCTCACGTAGTGTTCACAGGTGGTTACTTCATCATGACTTCTCGCTTCTACAAAGGCCTATCGCCAGAGCGTGAGAAAGAAGTTGACCAACTATTCACTAACTGGAACACGCCGCTTGTAGCGGAAGGTGAAGAGCAACAAAACCTAGATACTAAACAGCGTTCAATGCTTGGTAAGCTTATCAGCACAGCCGGTTTCGGTATCCTAGCAATGGCTCTGATTCCAAACGAACCAACAGGACGCTTATTGTTCCTACTATGTGGTTCGATGGTACTAACCGTTGGTATCCTGCTGGTTAACGCATCTAAAGCTCCGGCTAAGATGAACAACGAGTCAGTTGCCAAATAGCTAAACAGCTAAACAGCTAAATAAGCAGCTAACAAGTTAAACCAAAATGAAGCCCATGTTATTCGATAACATGGGCTTTTTGTTTGTCTTCGGTTTATCAAAATAGAATATGAAACGCATCTCGATTAATGCGCATAAAGCGTAGAAATACCTATCTCCTGCCCTCGTTTTATCTTCTTTTCCAACCTTTCCAATGGTTTGATCTCTTTCTCTGATTGTTTCTGTTACTTTGAATGACAACACAAACACAACAGACAATTACAATGAAAAAAACATCACTATTACTTGCCTCCATTGCTCTGGCACTTTCTGGTGTCGCACAAGCTGACCAGCTAGAAGACATTCAAAAATCAGGCACTTTGCGTGTGGGCACTACTGGCGACTACAAGCCTTTCTCTTACTTCGATGGTAAAAGCTACTCTGGCTACGATATCGATGTTGCACAGCACATCGCGGAACAATTAGGCGTTGAATTGAAGATTGTTCGTACCACATGGAAAGATCTACTGACCGACCTAGACGACGATAAGTACGACATCGCGATGGGCGGCATTACGCGTAAAATGCAGCGTCAGTTAAACGCGGAACAAACTCAAGGCTACATGACCTTTGGTAAGTGTTTCTTGGTTGCGAAAGGCACCGCAGAACAGTACGACAGCATTGAGAAAGTGAACCACTCTTCTGTTCGTGTGGGCGTGAACATTGGCGGCACTAACGAGATCTTTGCCGACGGGAACTTGCAGAACGCAAGCTTCACACGCTACGAGAACAACCTCGACGTACCAAAAGCAGTAGCGGAAGGCAAAGTTGATGTGATGGTGACAGAAACCCCTGAAGGTCTGTTCTATCAGGTAACTGACGAACGTCTTGAAGCGGCCCGCTGCGAAACCCCGTTCACCAACAGTCAGTTCGGCTACCTGATTCCTAAAGGTGAACAACGTTTGTTGAACACGGTGAACTTCATTATGGATGAGATGAAATTGAAAGGTGTTGAAGAAGAGTTCCTGATCCACAACTCCCTTAAGTAACTCTTTTCAATTTATACCGTAACAAAAAAGAGGCCAGCAATGCTGGCCTCTTTCGTTATGGTTCAATGGTTCGCTTTAACCGTGAGTTATCACATTCTGCTGTACCAATGCATCCAGAATGTCCGAAGGCATGGTGCTACTTAAGGTTAGCTGTGGCGCAAGGTCTTCAACCACAATCACCTGTTCCGTAGTACCTAAGCCATCCGGGTTGATCGTAAGCTCAATATCATCCCCGTCCACTTTCGCGTCTATTTGTTGTAGCAACGCGGTCATGTCTGGAGATGTATTTTTAAGCTCCGGCAACACTTCTCTCAAGTCAATGCTGTCCCCTTCCGACAAATCAAAGTCGGTAATCGTATCTTCAACACCATCTTCGATGTTAAGCCATACGAACGAGTCCATACCATCACCACCAGTCAGAATGTCTGAGCCTCCGCCGCCAATCAGGGTGTCGTTACCGTCACCGCCAACAAGCGTATCGTCACCTGCGCCACCTTCAAGTCGATCATTCCCTGAACCACCCGTTAAGTCAGTCGCATTAGCACCAGCCAGTAACTGAACATCATCGGTTTCCGAAGCCAAGTTAATATCAACTGCGTTAGACACAATGTTCAAGTTAAGGTCAATCGATGCAGAGGTTGCTGTATCGTTGTTGTCAGTCTCTTCAGAAACCGCCTCGACTTTCAGTGTGTAGTTACCCGGAGTTTGAGAAAGCCCAACCGCTTGCAAGCTTTCAATTGCATCTGCCGTTGCTACCCAAACACCACCGCCAAGATCCGTCACAGAACCCGCAGCACTGGTGATTTGAGCGCCAGCAGGTACATCACTGATATGCAGCGTTAGCTCTTCTGTAATGTCCGTTAAGGCTGCGATAATCCCAACTAAAGGAATGCCACTCGCACTCACAGACTGACTCGCAGTAATGTTTCTCACGTAGTTAGTCGCACTATCGATAGACAGGGTTGGTGCATTCGCCACTGGCGTCACCGCGATGTTGTAAACCACAGGTGCTGTCTCTATCGCAATACCTGAAGGGTTGCCGCTGTCTTTGGCAACAACTTCTAATCCAATGCTATTGGTTGGAGACAGGCTCGCATCAAGGAAAACACCATTTGGACTGGTTGGCGTATCAATCAACGCATTCAGGTCACTCAATGTCCCCACTAAGATGACTGAACCCGTGTTGTTGCCGTTAACAACAACCGTCGTCACTGCTGGAAGTGATACATTCAATGTACCGTAATCCACCGTCAGCGTGACGGTCATCAGATCATCAGAAAATGTATCTACATAATCAGGGTCACTGACATTGATACCACTCAACAGTTGACCAGCATCCTCGTCAATAACCGTAGTGACACTGTCACTATTAACGACCGGTGTATCGTTCACTCCATCGACAATCGCGGTGATCTCCGCTGTATCCGTTAGGAAGTCATTAGCGCCGTTGGTTGTACCATCATCCTCTACGGTATAGGTAAACTTAACGTTGCCGTTGTATTCATCAGCTGCCGTAAATACCCAGTATGGGCCAGTGATCGTAGCATCATCAGCACCACCTACGTTCTCGAAGCGTTGTAGTTGACCTTGGCCTTCATCGAGCGCCAGATTAGTCACGGTAATCGTGTCGTTTTCCGGATCGCTCGTCGCAGCAATTAAATCGCCCTCTTTGATGATCAACTGACCTTCTTCAAGGATGTTGCCTAAGTCGATGTCCGTTGCTACAGGAGCGTCATTCACTTCCGTTACTTCAAGACTAATTTCAGCACTGTCGGTTAGGAAGTCATCCGCGCCATTAGTTGTACCGTCATCAGTAATTGAGTAATTGAATTTAACGTCACCGTTAAAGTCGTTGTCCGCTACAAATAGCCAGAATGGTCCGGTAATCGCCGCGTCATCGGCGCCACCTGCATTTTCAAAGCGGGTTAGTTGGCCTTGTCCCTGAGTCAGAGTTACACCAGTTACTGTTAAGTTGTGGTTTTCTGGGTCAGAGCTTGCTGCAATTAAATCCCCTTCAACAATGACGATTTGACCATCTTCTGCAATCGAACCTAAATCAACGTCTGTCGCGACAGGTGCATCATTCACTTCCGTTACGATGAGGCTAATTTCAGCGCTATCGGTCAAGAAATCATCCACACCATTGGTTGTGCCATCATCGATAATGGAATAGTTGAATTTCACATCACCGTTGAAATCATTATCTGCAACGAACAGCCAGAATGGTCCGGTAATCGCCGCGTTATCGGCGCCACCTGCGTTTTCAAAGCGCGTTAATTGGCCTTGTCCTTGAGTCAGGGTTACACCCGTAACCGTCAGGTTATGGTTTTCAATGTCAGAACTTACTGAAATCAAGTCTCCTTCCACAATCACTATTTGACCATCTTCAGCAATCGAACCTAAATCAACATCAGTTGCCACAGGAGCGTCATTCACTTCCGTTACTTTAATGGTGAAAGTAGTTTGGTTGGTCTGTGCTGTATTCGGATCACCCGCATCAATCAAGCCATTATTACCGCCGTCATCGAGTGTTGCATTAATCGTGACTAAACCACTCTGGTTGAGATAGTTCTGGTCTGGGTCTGGTTTGAAAGTCACGGCTCCATTAGTCAATGCGGTATTGATGTCGGCTTCTTTACCGGTAATCATCAATGAGCCACCAGGTTGCAATACAAACGTCACGTCAGGTGAGCTCGTAAACTCAAACACACCTTGCGCTCCCGGAAGTGTTTGATCGACTTGCAACGTAAGAACATACGGAGCGTCTGGATTATCAAAGTTAGCATCAACGTCGTAGATACTAAAGTTGTCGATAGCAACACTAATGTCTTCCGATGTTTCAATATTCGTTACGTTCACAAAGATCGGTTGATCGTTAATAGGATCAATCACCAGATCAACATCGAAGCTGGTTGGCGTCCCCAAATATTCGGTGTTATCAGCGTCAGTATCCACAGAGCGAACGGTAATCTGCAGCGGGCCATTAATGCCTAATACATTACCCGTATCGCTATTGTGTTCACCTGAATTGAATACGATCTTATCGAGCGACTGTGCAGGAACATCAAGTGTCCAAAGCTGCGTAACTGGATCATAACTAGCCAAGGTTGTGCCGTCTGGATAATAGATAGAGGCATCTTGAGGAACGCCCGCAACTTCTACTCGAAGTGTCTCTGGTGCATTCTCGGTATAAGTGCCGTTGCCCGTTGCAGATAGCTCTTTATCCAAAATCGTCGCATTGATTTCGATATCAATGTTTTGACCTTCGTTACCTGTCACAGAATCTGTTGGATTAGTATCAACATCATCACCCACAGGTACCACATGCAGCTTAAAGCTTGGCAGATTTGATGCTGCAGTAGGCACACCCAACAAAGATTCTTGAGTAAATACGGCAACACCAAATTCAGCCGTACCACTGAAGTCCTTAGGCGGTAAAATCGAAATCTCACTCAAGTCGAACGATAACCCTGATGCTTGAGGTAGTTGAACACTCCACTCACCACCACCATTATTCTTCACCGTGTATGCCGAACCAGCATCTGCACGCATCTGGAAGCCATCAGGTACATCTGTAAACTTAATCGACACAAACTGTTCTGAGCCATCAAGGTCAGTCAGTGCAATCGATACAGGCCCTGTGCCCGACAAAGAAATCAGCTGGTCCTCAGTACCCGTAATCTCGATAACATCAGGATCGCTACCCGGGCCAGTGACAGACACGTCATCCACCACAGGAACGACTTCAAAACTGACATTGGTAGAGAAAGTATCGGTATCAGTCGCGCTGCCAGTTGGCGAAGCTGCATCATTGTATGTAGCAGTATCGGTAATCGTCCCGCTGACATTCACTTGCACCTGATTTACGTCATTATCTGTTGGGTAATTTAACGCCGGTCGGAATAGTACATTATCCAACGCGCCTGCATTAATCTCAGCTTCATTAAAGGTCACCGATGTGCCAAGCGATACCCCTGCGCTGGTATAGAAAGCCCCAACACTCGTGTCATTTAACGTCAGTGTGATAGAGGTGAATTTTTCGTCACCACCTTCAACTCCGCTTACTTGGTCATCAATGGTCGAGCTGAAATCAAGTTGGATATAGGTATCTTCGTAGCCGACTGGATCTTGCCCTGCTTGACCGTCGGTATCGACAGGGTTAAACGAATCGTCAAGCGAACCAACGACAGTAACGTCAATATCTGGGTTACCTTCAACATCAGGAGCAACTTTAATGACTACTTCTGTCACTAGAGTTTTCTCATCCCCCGACAATACGTCTTTAGTTACTATCGTCAACGGCAACCTAAAGTCGCCGGAGTAGTCGGCTGGTAAGTTAAGCAGTAGTCCAGAGAGGTCGGTCGAGACCCCTTGATCGACGGTAGTCTGGAATACATATTTGCCATTAACAAAGTCTAGGTCGCTGCTTCCCGATAAACTAATTGGGAAGGTGACTTCGTTCACCGCTCCTGGATTAATGGTCACACTGTCATCAATAATGATGGTCACTTGATCAGTTGAGTCATCTTCGCCCGAGAAAGTAATTAAACCATTCAATGCCGTACCTAGATCTAACTGGGTGTCCTCAATCGCATCAACAACACTGTCTGGTGTTATATCAATATCGGCTGCAACCTTAGTACTCCCAACCACCACTTGAGGGAATGACAGAGTGACTTCTCCGTCCCTACGAGCGGCCGTAGATGACTCAACCTCAGCACCATCACCTCGGTCTATCACCGTACTAAAGATGTCCATCTTGATGTCATTGAACCCTCCAGCCCCGCTGTTTCCTGAAGGAAGAACAAGGCCGTTCGGTGCACTTATGCTAAATATGTCTTCATTCGTTACAACCCAGCGCCCATTGCCTTCATAAGCAGCGCCAATAACGAGCAGTTGATTGAGTACAGCATCTGATAGAGCCGAGTCGTCCACATTTGTTAATTGAATAACTAACTGATCCACTTCTTCGATAACGGACGAAGCATCTGTTTCTTGATATCGAATGACGAACTCATCCGTAACCGATGTATTATCGCTATTGGTAGTGAACTTAAGCACGCCAGTGTTTGCATCAGCAACTACGGTTGCTAGTGCTCCAGTACCCAGCACATCATCGACGATAAGCTTGTTGCTCGCATCTTCAGGCTCAACCACAGGTCGCACTTGAACGTTAATGATTCCGGTTATATCTGGATCGGCTTCGACATAACCACCATCTTCATCCTCTAAGCCGCTAGGCGTATACTCATGATCTCGCTCTTCCATTTTAAGTTCGGTGGTCAACGTAAAATCTGCACTAGAATCAGCCGGGGGCGTCATTTGAATGAAGTTATTCGCTAATGCAATTTGAGTAAATTGCTCCGGTGTTTGACTAGCGTCTTTAGGAGTAATAGTTAACGTACCTGCACCATCATTTACAACAGTAACATCACCATTTACGGTAGGTGTGACACCCGATGGAATACCGGAAATCGTAATCGAAGTGAAATGCTCATCAGAATCAATATAGTCTGCACCTTCGGGGTGCCAATCAATGTTGATAGCCGCATCTTCATCACCGTTAGTCGTATTGACATAAGTTGCTGATGTGTCGATTCTAGGTATAACAAGCACGCGCACTTCTTGGTCAAACGTAAGCGTATGACCGTCATTCTCAGTCACGATCACTTTACCCTGAATATGAATATTCTCAGTTGAAGAATCGACAGGTCTGATGCGAATTCCTGAGGTTTTACCTGCGTCAGTGATGTTAGCTTCGTAGATAGGTTTAGACAGATCAGGGCTACCACCCGGACCGGTTTCATAACCAACAAAATTAAGGTCAATCACTGTACCATCGCCATCTTCGAGGATGACCCCGTCAGGGATACCCGAAAGGATTACAGTGATTGCTTCAGACCCATCTCCTGTTAAAGGAGAATCCGCGAGATCATCAGGTTTACGTTCACCAGACAACACCGTGAAATCAAGCTCGGCATAGTTGTCTCCATTCTGGCTCTCTTGGATCGTGGTTTGAACACCAGATGTTGTGCCATCGGTGATTGCTGTCCAAGCCGTACCGTTTGTACCGCCATAAGGAATATCTGCAACACCTTTAACCTCAACGTTAACCGTTTTAGTTCCTAGGATTTCTTCATCAACTTGCGCCCCTGTAGATAGGTTCGCGGTATCTTTAACCACACCGGTTACGTCAAAGGTAAAATCAACATTGCTGTGTTTAGTCGGAGTAACTTCAATTTTCGCTAAGTCAGCATAAGCAATCTCTTGGTAAACGATGCCATTGATAGTCACTGTGTTGATGGTTACATTGCTATCAGTACTACTAAGCACCGCGCCTTCAGTAATATTGTTAATACGAACGAAGAGTTCTTCAGATCCATCAGTATCAACGGATCCCGTCATGGTGATAACTTCGTCTAACGTGAATGCGTCCTTATTATCAAGAGGACCTAGATAATCAGGATCATCAATGTTGTCTTCGTTGATCCTAATGCGACTCACACTGAGTTTTCCAGGGTCGGCGTCAGCAGTCACATCGATAATGATGTTTTGCTCTACAGAGCGAGCGGTCGTTTTGTCTACCCCACCGTTGGCTGAATCATCATATGGGTTGCGTGTTTCTTCCGTAATTGCCGTTGCTTTGAACTCAATTTGTCCAGAGAAGTTGTCGATTGGGTTAACTTCAGTGCTATTGATATCTGCAGATGCGATGACATAAACACCATTAACGGGCGTTAACAGGTTGCCATTTTGATCCAACAGCTCAAACTTCCCATCACCCTGAATCGCCTCAAGTTCATAAGTAATGGTTTCAGTACGGCTGTTATCTTGAGACTCTGCGTTCAGCTGCAGCGTCACATTGTCCTCATCTTCATTCACTTGATATTGATAAGTGCTATTCGCATCATCCCAAGTCGCAATGTCGGCAACCGCTTCAATTTCAATTCTAAAGTTTGAGTTTACGGTATGGTCTAGTGAACCATTATTATCAATTTCGAGCTCATAATTGATTCGAACCCCATTTTCACCAGAACCAAAATTCTGGTCTGGGACAAAGAACAAGTTGTCGATTGTCGCGATGGTGTCTAATGGTTGATTCGTACTTGGAGCAAAGCTCTGCTGCATTTCAGGAGGACCAAACAAGATATCACCGTTTGGTTCTGCCACTAGTTTGTGATAGTCCACGCCATCAAAGTAATAGAACGTCCCTCTGTGATTGCTACTCTGGATCGTCAGTTGGCCGATGGACTCGTTGTTATCTTGGTCCTTCAGGTTAACCTGTAACGCAACTTGTGCAGGGGCATCAGGCAACCCACTTTGATTATCTTGGGTATTCTCTAAGTTTGGAGCATCGCCCGTTGCGTAAGGGATTGTAGAGTCTCTACCCGCATCCTCAAACGTAGTCACCTTGAGCGAGATTGCTGAAGACTCTTCATCCGTAATCGTGATGTTCAAAGGCGTAGATGACGTATCCAAATCACTGTCTGTCGCAATCACATTGATCGAGAAGTCGATGGAGTCACCATCATGATCGAGATAATTGGTAGCTCTAAATTCTATTTCGCCATTTGAGTTGATACGCAAAGTACCCAGCTGCCTTTCCTGAGTACCACCATTGCCATCATCGGTCTGCTCATAAACACGGATAGTTCGACGTCCACTTTGAACATTCAAGCCATCGCTAAAGCCTGTATTGTTACCTCGTTGAAAAACAATATCAGCCCCGTTACTTGAGATACCTTCAATTCGACTCAGTACCGCGCCATCAGCCCCCACATCGGTCGCATTGGCAAACATATCGACTTTAGAACCATTGTAATTCTGACCTTCAATACGAGTGATAGACTGAGTTGTCACTAACGGAACATCATCGGTTACTGTGATTTTCAGATCGATTGCGTTTGATTGGTCTTGGTCAAAATCTTCAGCAATGATTGAAAAATCAAGTTCGATGTTGTTTTCATCGGCACCATCAGGGTGCTTGAGAGGTTTAAACAGTTCAAACTGATAGCTGTTGTTTGACGTATCAAAAATAATCTCGAAAACAGGCACTTGACCTGTGCCTGTCTGAGCAACGTAAGTAAACGTACTGCCAGATACAGAAACAGGTAACCATTCTAAGCTTTCTCCATCGGAGGTTAAGCCAGTCAGAACCAAATCTTCATCAACCAGTTCATACTTAACAACGCCATCGGCACCTTCATCGACCGAGAACAGTCCATTAATAATGGTGTCTTCAGATTGATCGGAACCAATACCAGTAAGATCGTCTTCATCGACAACCGTTTCACCGGTTGGCGCACTCATTACTGGCGCATCGTCTAGCACCTCGATTGGCAATACATATTGGTTAGAATCATCACCATCACCATCAACAGCAACAACATCAAACGGTATTGTTAGTGTATCGAGGTTGCTCGGTGTCGTGGCGTGATTGAGAGGTCCAAGCAAGGTAAACGTGTAAGCACCGTCATCAGTCAGCACTAATGTGAAAATTGGCGTTCCGCCTGGGTCAGTTGCACCTTGGTAGGTGGTCGTGTTAGCAGCACCTGTGATCTCGGTGATCTTAATACCTTCATTGCCAGACGATAGCGTCGCTTCTAGAGTTGAGATATTGCGTAGTTCGTAAACCTCAACTTTGTCTGCACCTTCAGTCGTAACAAATGCACCTGTCGCCTGAGCGACAACAGAACCTAAATCGTCTTCATCAACGACAAATGTACTCGCAACCGTCGTATCAGTGATCGTTGGCGCATCATCGAGCACCTCAATTGGCAATACATATTGGTTAGAATCATCGCCATCACCATCAACAGCAACAACATCAAACGGTATTGTTAATGTATCGAGGTTATTTGGTGTCGTAGCGTGATTGAGAGGGCCAAGCAAGGTAAACGTATAAGCACCGTCATCAGTCAGTACTAGTGTAAAAATTGGCGTTCCACCT
>NZ_JBFRJZ010000074.1:0-17954 GCF_041469125.1 Vibrio sp. 10N.286.51.E5
TCCATATCATTAACAACGCCGTGGTGAACAACAACCCCAGCTTCGTGTCGCTGTGCAGAAACGGCAACATCTTCATTGATATAGAAAAGCGCTACTGCGACGCAGCACAAGAAAACCGCTACCACATAGGCACTCAGTACCTGCAATACGTACAATGCTTCCGGTGGTTAAATAAGTGGTAACAGGCTGACCAATCAAGGTAATATTTTTACTAGTTAATATGCGTCTATTTTGCTAAACTTTTCGCTAATTAGAACCGTGTGAAACAGCATAAAAAGTGGTTTCACCTTGCCTTTAGGAGCCAAACCTAAGGGCGGTAGCGTACCTAAAATAGAATGAGTCTCAATGAAATAGCACTAAAATCTGTTGAGTGAGTATTTTTTGCGGCCTATTGGGGCGGTTTTAAAAAAGTAAGCAAAATCTGGTTTTTATAAGGGATGGTTGAAAATAGACTGTCTCAAAATGAATAAAAAGTGTCTCAGTGGTATTTAAAAGGCTGAGGTATAATTGTAGAAAATTAACTTAACTGGTGTGGGCAAAAAGTAACATGACGATGAAAATGACTCCGGAAAAAATGACTCACTTAAAGCAATTGGAAGCTGAGTCTATTCATATTATGCGTGAAGTGGCGGCAGAGTTCGATAACCCGGTGATGTTGTATTCTGTGGGTAAAGACTCCTCTGTAATGCTGCACCTTGCGCAAAAAGCGTTTGCTCCAGGCACACCTCCGTTTCCACTAATGCATGTTGATACAACGTGGAAGTTTAAGGAAATGATCGAGTTTCGTGACTACATGGCTGAAAAGGTGGGAATGAAGTTAATTGTTCATCAAAACCCTGAAGGTGTCGAGATGGGTATTAACCCATTCGTTCATGGCAGTTCAAAACACACCGATATCATGAAAACGCAAGGCCTTAAGCAAGCGCTCGATATGAATGGCTTTGATGCCGCTTTTGGCGGTGCGCGTCGTGATGAAGAAAAATCTCGCGCAAAAGAACGTGTGTATTCCTTTCGTGATGAACATCACCGCTGGGATCCAAAAAACCAACGTCCGGAGCTATGGAATATCTACAACGGCAAGGTGAACCAAGGCGAAAGTATTCGAGTGTTTCCTTTGTCTAACTGGACGGAGCTAGATATCTGGCAGTACATCTACCTGGAGAATATCGAAATTCCGGGGCTGTACCTGTCTAAACCTCGCCCTGTGGTTGAGCGTGACGGTATGCTGATTATGGTCGATGATGATCGTATGGAGCTGAAAGAAGGCGAAGTAGTGGAAGAGAAAATGGTGCGTTTTCGTACCCTTGGCTGTTATCCATTAACCGGCGCTGTAGAGTCAGAAGCCACTACGCTTCCAGAAATCATTCAAGAAATGTTGCTGACGACAACGTCAGAGCGTCAAGGTCGTGCCATTGATCACGATAGCTCGGGCTCAATGGAGAAGAAAAAGCGCGAAGGTTATTTCTAAAATCTATCAAGCAAAGATTTATTGTATTCGGCAATAGTTTGTCATGAGCCCGTTAGCAATTTGAGTAGTTAGAAATGATTGTCACCGCATGTGTCCTCATCGGATTAATTATTGCTTTAGTGAGTAACCGATTCAGAGCAAGCTATGTTTTTGTTGCCGCTGTCGCGGTGCTATATGTATCTGGCGAAATCACCCAAGCGGTAGTTTTTTCCAATGTTACGAATCGCTCAGTCGTTATTTTACTGTTGTTGTTGCTTTCATCTTTGACCTTAGAAAGAACCGCTTTATTGAGTTGGGCGGCCAAAACGCTGTCTCATCGCAGTTATTGGCAATCTTTGTTGCGCTTGGGTACGGTAAGTGCAGTGAGTTCAGGAATGCTGAATAACACGGCAGTGGTCGCGACCTTAATGGGAAGTGTTCTTAAGAACCCTTTCCATGCTCCTAAAAAATTGCTTATCCCTCTTTCATACTTTTCTATCTTAGGTGGCACCTTAACCTTGATAGGGACCGCGACTAATCTTGTCGTCAGCGGTCTACTCGAAGAACAAGGTTATCCGGGGCTTACTATCTTTGCTTTCTTCCCTGTTGGAGCAAGCTTGCTGGTAGGGTGTGGCTTGATAGTGGTGATTGCTTCCCGATGGTTGCCCGATGAACCAGTAAAGGCCGAATCATTAGGAGACTACTTCCTGGATGCAGAAGTAGATGAGGGCAGCAAACTCGTAGGTAAAAGCGTATTGGACAACGGATTACGCTCACTCGATGGCCTGTTTTTAACGGAAATTATTCGAGATAAACAGCTGATATCACCCGTTTCACCCAGTGAACTGATATTGTCTGGGGATAAACTAGTATTCAGTGGCGACGTCTCGGAAGTAAAACAGTTGTCTTCCTTTGATGGGCTAAAACTTTATGTTGAAGAAGAGTTCGAGTTGGATAAAAACCTCGTAGAGGTATTGGTTAGTCCGGAATCTGTTTTGATAGGTAAGACTCTAAAAGAGGTGGAGTTTCGTTCTCGCTTTGATGCTGCGGTAGTCGCGATTGCAAGACAAGGTAAGAGAATATCCGGCAAGCTTGGTGAATGCTCTATTCAGAGCGGAGATAAGTTTATCCTTGCGGTTGGGGATGACTTTAAAAAGCGCCCAAACTTATCTCGTAACTTTTTTCTGCTAAGCGATAAGTCAGTTAAAAGTCCCTTGTCTTTGCCACAAAACGTGTTAGGTATTGTCGGGTTTATTTCCGCGATAATCTTAGCTGCTTGTACCAATTTAGACCTTATCGAGACTTTGTCTGGCTTCCTACTTTTATCCTTGGTAAGCAGAATTATTGATGGCACTCAATTGAGAAGGCGTTTCCCGTTTGAGTTGTTGGCGATACTCGTCTCTGCGCTGTGTATAGCCAGTGCATTTTCTAGCAGCGGGTTAGCCATAGCACTAACGCAAACCTTTGAGTCTATGGCTGGAAACTTGTCTCCGAACTGGATGTTGGTAGGCATACTGGTGTTAACCATTCTTTTGACCGAAATAATGACCAATACGGCCGCCGCAGCCATTATGCTGCCAATAGCATTAGCGCTAGCATCGACATTTAATATTGGTTATCTACCACTGGTCATGGCTGTCGCTTATGGCGCGAGTGCCTCCTTCATCAGCCCCTTTGGCTACCAAACTAATCTTATGGTGATGAACGCAGGTGGCTATGCCCTTTTAGACTTTATGAAAGTTGGTTGGCTGGTCACAGCTACTTACATTGCAATAGCAGCGATGGCTATTCCGATGGTATTCCCTTTTTAGTTGATATGCATTTTTAGATAGGTATGAGTTGATAATGACCTCTCCTTATGTAACAAAAGATAATGACTCTGTTAGTGATGATGTCGTGTGGCATAACGCTACGGTCACGCATGAGCAACGCTCTGTACAAAAACAGCAAACGCCAGTGGTGCTTTGGTTTACGGGGCTAAGTGGTTCTGGAAAATCCACGGTTGCTAATGCGGTCGAGAGCAAACTGTTGAACTTAGGCAAACACAGCTATCTGCTTGATGGCGATAATGTGCGCCATGGTTTAAATAAAGATCTTGGCTTTAGTGATACCGATCGAGTAGAAAACATTCGCCGTATTAGTGAAGTGGCTAAGCTGTTTGTCGATTCGGGCACGATTGTCCTCACCGCCTTCATCTCTCCGTTTATCGCGGATCGTGAGCAAGCACGTACGCTTCTATTACCCGGTCAATTTCTTGAAGTGTTCATTGACACTCCTTTATCGGTGTGTGAACAGCGAGACCCGAAAGGGTTGTACAAGAAAGCGCGAGCCGGTGAAATTAAACATTTCACGGGGATTGATTCTACTTACGAAGCGCCGTTGAATGCTGATATTCATGTTGAGACGGAAGGACACTCTATTGAAGCGTGTGCGGAGGCTGTTGTGAATCAGTTAGCTGATTTAGGGTACATTTAACCATGCATTATGACGTATTCAATGGCGATGCAGATGGCATTATCGCGCTGCTTCAGTTGCGAAAGGCTGAGCCCAAATATTCTAAGCTCGTTACTGGTGTGAAGCGTGATATTAAGTTATTGCAGCAAGTGGCAAAACAAAGCGATGTTAGCGGTTGTACCATCTTAGACATTTCGATGGAAAAGAACGTAGATGCTCTCTATGACTTGATTGAGCGAGATATCCCACTTTTTTATTGCGACCATCATCGCACTGGAGAAGTGCCGCAAGCGGATAACTTTACAGCATTGATTAACTTGGATGCGAACACCTGTACGAGCTTGCTAATTAACCAACACTTGGCTGGTCGATACACTGATTGGGCCATTGTTGGTGCTTATGGTGACAATATGCTCGCCAGTGCTGAACAGTTAGCAGATAGCATCGGACTCAACCTAGATGAAAGAGCGTTCTTAAAAGAGTTAGGTACATTAATTAATTACAACGGTTATGGCGCGTCGATTGGTGATTTGCACATTGCACCCAAAGAATTGTTTCAGCAATTGATGCACTATGTATCACCTTTTGACCTAAAGCGTGATTTAAGCTCTCCGTATTATATTTTAAAGCAAGGGTATGAAGCTGATAACCAATTTGTTAAGTCATTAGCACCGATAGAAAACTCTGACGTATCGGAAATCTATCAGCTGCCTTGCGAACCCTGGGCAAGACGCATCAGCGGTGTATTTGGTAATACGTTAGCAAACCAATCCCTAGATAAAGCCCATGCAGTACTTACACTGAACGAGAACCAGCAAAACTTTACCGTGAGCGTTCGTGCTCCGTTAAATAATCGTACCGGTGCTGATGAAGTCTGTTGTCAATTTGCAACTGGTGGCGGTAGAAAAGCCGCGGCAGGCATCAACGCGCTTCCTATCGACCAGGTTGCCGAATTCATTCAAGTATTAAATCATTTTTATAAATAAGTTTTAGTGGATTTGAACGGAGGATGCTCCATTTCTAAACACTTCAAATCCATACAATTAAGGAAAAACCATGTCACACAGTTCAGATCTGATTGCTCAAGATATCGAAGCCTACCTAAAAGTTCATGAGAACAAAGACCTATTGCGTTTTCTTACTTGCGGTAACGTAGATGACGGTAAATCGACGTTGATTGGACGTTTGTTATTTGATAGCAAGTTGATTTATGAAGATCAGATGGCGGCCATTGAAAAAGACTCTCAGAAATTCAATACCACCGATGAATCGTTTGATTTAGCTCTGTTAGTTGATGGCCTGCAGTCTGAACGTGAGCAGGGTATCACTATTGACGTGGCGTACCGTTACTTCTCGACGGACAAACGTAAATTCATCATCGCTGATACTCCAGGGCATGAGCAATATACTCGTAATATGGTGACAGGTGCTTCAACTTGTGATCTTGCAATTGTGATGGTTGATGCTCGGTATGGTATCCAAACTCAAACCCGCCGTCACAGTTACATCTGCTCACTACTAGGTATTAAGCACATTATTGTCGCTATTAACAAAATGGACTTGATGGAGTACAGCCAAGAGGTGTACCAAAAAATCAAAGCCGATTACCGTGAGATGGCTAAGAATTTCAACATTGATGACATT
The DNA here is from genome assembly GCF_041469125.1 of Vibrio sp. 10N.286.51.E5. Taxonomy (NCBI): domain Bacteria; kingdom Pseudomonadati; phylum Pseudomonadota; class Gammaproteobacteria; order Vibrionales; family Vibrionaceae; genus Vibrio; species Vibrio sp. 10N.286.51.E5. The sequence continues at coordinate 5,546 of NZ_JBFRJZ010000074.1, forward strand.
CGTTTTGTACCAATTTCGGCCCTTAAAGGTGATAACGTGGTTACGCCAAGCGAAAAAATGGATTGGTACCCAGGTGCGACGTTGATGAAACTGCTTGAAACTGTGAAAATCGATCAAGACAAAGATTTAGAGCATATGCGTTTCCCTGTTCAATATGTTAACCGCCCGAACCTCGACTTCCGTGGTTTTTGCGGCACACTGGCTTCTGGCCAAATTAGAGTGGGTGATGAAATTACAGCGTTGCCTTCAGGTAAATCTTCAGTGGTTAAATCAATATTTACTTATGACGGAGAGCTTAAATCGGCACAACCAGGTCAAGCGATCACGATTACTCTCGAAGATGAAATAGATGTGTCTCGCGGTGATATGCTTGTCCATAAAGGCACTGAACCACAACTTACCAATAAAATTGATGCTCACATTGTTTGGATGGATGATAACCCACTTCGTTGCCATAAAGAATACACCTTCAAGTTTGCTACGAAGTCTTGTGCTGGTAAGGTTGCTAATATCCAACACAAAGTAGATGTAAACACACTTGAGAAACATGCTGAGAATGACGTGTCAGTTGAGCTTAATGAAATCGCGTTTACTGCTATAACTTTAACCGAAAATATAAGTGTTGACCGATATAAAGAGTTACCGCAAACAGGTGCCTTTGTGGTAATTGATAGAAATACAAATGTTACAGTTGGAGCTGGTATGGTTAGCCATATAAATAATCGTGTGGAAGATTCTCTGCGTACATATTCTGAGTTGGAAAAAGACTTAAACCACTATATTAGAAAACATTTCCCGGAATGGAATTGTAAGGAGATTTAAGTTGATTAAAAGAAAACTAATCTTGCATATAGGAACCCATAAAACGGGAACGTCATCAATTCAACAAGCACTATATAATAATCGGGTTTTATTGAATGAATATGGTTATAAGTACTTTATTGATACTCCAGATGGTATAAAAAGACAAGATGGCAATACAACCAGTTGGATCGGTTATGACTTGAATTCGATGAAGTCTGGCTATGGAGGGTGGGTTTCAAATAAGACTAAACTTTTTAGCCTTCTAAAAGGAAAATATGATAGAAATGTAATTATATCTAATGAGAATTTTTCCTGGTTGTTTTCTAATGATGAACTAATTTCTCTAAAATCTGACCTTTCTGAAATTTTTGATGAAATAAAAATTATAGTTTATCTCAGAAGGCAAGATCTTGCTGCTGTATCTCATTATCAACAAGCCTCAAAGCGTGTTGATCTGCCATCTACTTACTATTACGGAAAAGGTGTAAGCCCTTTACCTGATAGCTCTAGTTTTTATGATTATTTTGATTACTATGAGAGAATAAAAAGTTGGAGTTCCGCTTTTGGTCGTTCAAATGTTAATGTCAGAGTTTTTGAGAAAGAAAAATTGAGAAACGGCGATGTCGTTGATGATTTCTTGCATATACTAAAATTAGATTTGGGGGAGTTAGGGAATTATCGAACTAATGAGTCTAATGGAAAGATTAAAACAAAGTTAGGTCACTTAATAAATGAAAATGTGACAAATAATTATTTGTCAAAATACCTTAGGTCTAGCGTGTCTAATGAGGGGAAATTTGTTCCACAAAAGAAAGATGCTATTATATTTTACTCTCAATATCAAGAATCTAACAAGAAATTAGAAGAATTCTTAGAGGTTGAAAATATTTTTTCTGATAACTTTGAGATGTATAAAGAAATTGATACGCAAAGTTGGACTGAAAGGGAGGCAAATCAAGCAATTAGTGAGATTCTAGAGGCGCTAAATACGATATCTTTTAAGGATATTGCTAGAATATACATTGATCAGTTTCCAAGCTTAAGTAAGTTTTTAGTCAAAATAAAATTGCTTGTCGCAAGGGTGATAAGCGTCAATGATTAAAAAATTTATATCCTTGTCCAGTATTTTGTTTGTTGGGAAAGCGTTTTCTGTAGTCTCTTCTATTCTACTTGCTAAAGCTCTCAGTGTAGATAGTTATGGTTCATATGCATATAGTATATCTATCATTACTATGTTTAGCGTATTGTCGGCATCTAGTCTTGGACAAATTAGTATTAGGGAAATTTCAAAAAATGTAGCTAATATTAATAAATTTAAAGCGTGGGTTATTAGAACCAGCTTAATACTAATTTTTTTGCTTATAGCTTTTTATTGTATAATGAGTGCTTCAGGTTTAATAAAGGTAGACTGGTGGCAGGGATATATATTTTTCATAATAGCCTTCATCATTATCGTTCGAAGTGTGGTTATTATACAATCTGGTTGGTTGAATGGCTTAAATTTCATTAAATTGTCTCAGATTACAATTAGACTTGCTATTCCTTTAGCTTTACTTATAACATCTGTTCTTTTAATAACTGGTTTATTTAACTTTAGCGAGTTTGGGTTACTATCTGTACATAGTCTTGTTTATTGTGTTTCGGCATTGATTGGTTACTTTCTTTTAAAGAAAAAACTATGTGATTCAAATACCGAAGCCAACTGTATTGATAGCGCAAGTTACCGAAGTGATTTGAATAAAGCACTAATTCCAATGACCCTAATTACAGTTGTATCTGTTTTTAACAGTGAAATGGTCACGTTAATTTTGGGTTACGTTGGTAATTTTGAAGATGTAGCATTGTTTAAATTAGCTTCTCAGATCGTACTATTTATGGCAATGTCACAGACTGCTATGAACGCTGTAATCATGCCAGCACTTGGTCGTTTGATGTCAAAAGAAAAGTCAAATACAGATGCTATTCAAAAATTGACAACTAAAGCTGTAAGGGTTAATAGCTTGTTTGGGGTTGTTTTTTTTGTGTTGTTTGGCCTATGTGGAGAGTGGGTTATCAATCTGATCTTTTCTGACAAATTTGAAATGTTATACGCTCTTGCGATTGTAATTTTGATACCACAGCTATTTTCGATAATGTGTGGTCCTGTTAATAGCATAGCAATGATGTTAGGTGGTGAACGGGTAATATTGTTATCTAGCTCGCTATCCATAGCATGTAATATATTGGTTTTAGTTTCATGTTACGAGCGTTTTGGTATTTATTCTGCTGCGATCAGTACAGGGGTGGCATATTTTGTTTTGAATTCCAGTCTGGTTTGTTATTTGTACAGGTGTCATGGCTTGAAAACCTGGATTAAATAGCCACTGGATCTAATTGTTGTTTTGTGAATTTTGTTTTATTAGAGTGTATAAGTAATGCCTATAGTTAGAAATGATAGAAATCAATCATTCCTCTTCATGCACATCCCCAAGACGGGTGGGACGTCTATAGAGAAAACATTGGTAGAATCAGGTTACAATGTTGGCTTTATAACTAGTAGGGATTTTGAAAAAGAAATGAATATTAACCTTCAACATGTTGATGCTGAATGGGTAATTAAAAATGGGATTGAACAGTTAACTGATTTTAGTTTTGCTGTTGTTAGGAATCCTGTGAATAGATTGTTAAGTGAATATCGTTATAGATGTAAAACTAGTCGACTAATGACGAGATTTGTTGAATTTGACGTTTTTTGTCGTTTTCTCATCATGTTTCCTGACTATTTTAATCGAAGATTTGATAATCATGGTAAAAAGCAAGCTGATTACTTACTTGAAAAAACATATACGTTTAAAATTGAAAATGGTATGGAATCGCTTGAGGTTTATTTAAAAAATAATGGATTTGAAAATTTACAGTCAATAGGACACTTCAATAGAACACGCTATCAGCATAGTGTTTTTTCTGTTTCTAATGAAGTTTCGATGCAACTTAAAGAATACTATAGCGATGACTTTAATCGATTTGGTTATGATTGGCCAGAGTCAATATCAATTGGTAAATCAAAAAAAATAAACTCGATTAAGGCAATGTTTTTATATATATACTTGAAGATTAGAATGTGACGATTTCGATAAGTAACTCACTAAGAATTTTTATTACGTTAGCTATTATATATTGTAGCATAATTATGGTGGTTAGTTTTAGATTTGAGAGTTTTGGGATTTCTTTCTTATCTTCTGCAATTAAAGATGTCATATGGGCAATTATAGTTTTATTTTCTTTTGCCTATACCATAAGGGTTTCTAAGAAAGAAGTTGATTTACCATTATTGGTTTTATTTGTTTACCTACTATATTACTGTTTCCATTTATATAGCTACGTCCCATTTTCTGATGCAATAAATGGGATAAGATATAATGTCCCGAATATAGTTTTAGTCGTCTTACTTTTAAATCTGGCTCGAAATGATAGATTTGTTTATGATGTCAACTTATTTGCTAAGTTAATTATTATATTAGGTGCTCTACAAGCTCTTATTGGGCTTGTAGAGTTTTTTTATGCAGATATTATTGGTGTTATCTATGGTGTCGATAAGGAACAAATGAATCATGTGACATTAGCTGCAGGGTTTAGATTAATATCTCTATTTAGAAATCCAATTAACTATGGGATATTCCTGAACTTTTCTTTGGCATCACTGCTTTATTTTAGATTGAAAGGAAAAGTTGGCTTATTAATATTCATTGTTATTTACCTTTTGATATTATTCAATATATTTTTTACTTTGAGTCGAATGGCCCTAGTTTCTTCAACTTTGTTGACGTTACTATTTTTTATTTATCGGCTTAGAAAGCAACCTATTAAGTATGCTTTCTTCTTCTCCATTTTAATGTTCTTCGCTTTTTCTATGGTAGTTTATTTCTATCATATGATACTTGCTTTAGATTTGAAGGTAATTGAAAGAGTTGCGGGTATTGCAAATATTGAAACATATACAGAAAATATTAGAGTGCTGCACTGGATAGATGCTATAAAACATATGGATAATGTTTTTTATCAATTGTTGGGTCTAGGTGCTGGAGTGTCAATCCCTGGGGATAGTCGTGGTTTTAATATTGAAAATAGTTATGTGACAATATTTGTTGAACTGGGATATTTAGGGTTGACATTATTTTTGGTTGTCTTATTAAATTTTTTTTATAGGTTGTGTTACGTAAGGGATATTGATTGTCAGTTCTATATTATGTCACTAATGCTTGTTTTCCTTGTTATGTCTACAACCAATGACATGATTAGGAACTATCCGTTTAGTTTTTGGTTTTGGATGACGTTTTATTTTTGCTATTGTCAAAGTCAGTGTCGAGATGGCGTCAGGAGGCGTAATGATATATATAGTCACCCATAAGGGTTTTTTTGGTCAAGGATTAATGCCTTGGGAGGGTGTAGATGTTTTTAATTTATACCACAACCTTACATCATATGGGTTAACATTGAAAATGGTCGAGCTAAGTGACCTTGAAAATATTAATGATGCTAGCTTAATAATAACGGGAAGCTTTCAACAGTTGGAAATAAAAAAGGTTCTTGAGGATAAGTTATTTTACTTAATGAATCAAGGGTGTAAGATCTTGCCTAATTTTGATCTTGTACTTGCTCATGAAAATAAAGGTTATCAATCTCTATTAAAAAAGAAATATAAGATAGATGAATTGAATGAAAAATATCTAACGAGTGATTCATTATATTTCAAATCAAATTATGTCTATAAGGACCCAAATGGAGCCGGTAGCCATGGAGTAATCCTACCAGAAAATAGTCAGGCCCTTTATAAGTGGAGTAAGAAAATTTCGTTCGACTCGCTTAGAGTTGAGGGTGTAAAAAAAATATTAAAACTCGTGTTCAAGAAGTTTTTTCTTTTTGGTTGGAGGTATAGCTCTTTGCGTGTGCGGTACCTAAAATCCCCTAAGGGCATTGTAGTACAAGAATTAATACCAGAGTTAACTTTTGACTATAAAGTTTTGATATTTGGTGAACGTTTTTATGTTTTGAAACGTCATGTTCGTAAGGGGGATTTTCGGGCTAGTGGCTCTGGTAATTTCGAGAGTGTAACAAATGTTGAGCCTCAAGTTTTGATCGCGTGTAAGTTACTTAAAGAAAAATTGTCTACCCCTTATCTCTCAGTGGATATCGGCTATGATGGTAATAAGGCTTATATAATCGAGTTTCAAGGTCCACATTTTGGTCCTTATACTTACCTATCATCGAAATGCTACTTTAAACTAGGTCATGACGGCAGCGTAAAATCTTTCTTGCAAGAAGAAAGTGAAACACTTGAGGGGATTTTGGCAAGATCAATCTATCAGTATATTAAGGATGAAAATGAAAGTTTTTCACCATGTTTATAATCTTTATCTATACAGTGGTGCAACTAATCAAGCATTAAAGCTATCAAAAGAATTGATTGATAATCGTAGTTGTGAAGTTGTTTTCGTAAATACTGAGAAAAAACCTACTATCCGATACCTTCCATATCCAGTATACAATTTAGGTGGTTCTGTAATGACCAAGTTGTTCCGGATATTACTCATTATCGCAAATTCAAATAAAAATGAAACAATCCATCACGTTCACGGGTACCATTTACTTGAGCTTATGGTATTGTGTTTTTTTCGTCGTAATGTTTTGTTTAAATGTACTTTAGAGGGGCATGATGATTTAGAGACACTTAGCAAGAGTAGGTTAAAAAGACCATTTTTGAAATATATTCTGCGTAACGTTAATTTTGTTAACTCTCTAAACCCAAAAATAAAAGCTATTAATGAGAGATATGTACAAAGTAATAAAAACATAGTGATTCCAAACGGAGTACATACTGAGCGAAGATGTTTTGACATTAATAGAGATTGTGAGGGGTATTTTCTATTTGTTGGGGCAATTGTTGAAAGAAAAGGGGTTCTTGGTTGTATAAAATGGTTTCTTGAAAATGTTAAAGATGATAGTGTTAAATTAAAGTTGGTGGGACCTTTTAATTCTGGATTATCCGAAGAAACTAACGATTATCTTAATAAGGTACGAAGTCAAATAGGTGACAGGGTATCACTTGAAGGGAAGCTTGAAGAAAGCGAACTTTCAAGAGAGTTCCAAGGAGCTCTTGGTATTTTATTTAATTCATCTTTTGAGGGTACACCAAATGTTATATTAGAGGCGATGTCCTTCAATTGTCCTGTGATTAATATACCTGACGACGTGGTTGTTGATTGGCTTTTAGGCGATGATTTAGCGAAAAAGTTAGATGTCATATTAAGAAAACCAACATCGGCAAGTTTGGTCGCTCTAAGAAAAAGCAAATTATTAGAGAGAAGGGTGGAGCATTTTAGTATAAAAAGTATTGCGGAAAGTACTTATACTATATATGAGGAGATGATTCGTGCCTAAAGTAGAAGTGTTGTTATCTACACTGAATAACTCAATTTATAACATTGTATTCAATCCTGAATACAATTATGTGGTTGTTCATCAAATAACCCAGCAAGGTGATATTGAAGAATATAAACGTCATATAGCCTTAGTTTCTTCCGAACTATCGATATCTATTAACTACATACAAACCAAAACTGTCGGGCTATCTAAAAGCAGAAATATTGCAATGGATAATTCGACTGCTGATTTTTGTATTATTGCTGATGACGATGTGATTATTTCTTCTGGTTTTTCAAATGGTGATTTATTTGAATGTTATCAATCTGATTTGCTCTCTTTTGGCTTTGTTTTGGGTGGAAAGTACAAAGGTGAACTGTTGAGTGAAACGAATGTTAGTTTCCGTAATAGTTTCTCGATTTCCTCTGTCAGCATGTGCCTTTCGAGGCGCCTAATTGATAGTAATTTAAGATTTAACGAGTCCTTTGGTTTAGGTGCTCAGTATCCTTCTGGGGAAGAGTTTATATTCGTTAATCATTGTATTTCAAAAGGTTTTGTTGCCAAAAAGATACCAGTTGTTATCTGCTATCATGAGAAAGAAACTTCAGGAGAGAATTTTCATAGAAATGATAATTTAATCGAAACAAAGTTTCGAATGATGGATATGGTTAAGTTACGTACAGGGTTTGTTTATTCCATGTTGTTTTTAATTAAGAAAATGCCTTTTCTTTTATCTGAGGGTAAGCTCGTGCTTTGTTTTAGAAGATATTTGAATTATTATATTGGACGTTTAATTAAATTATGTTGATTTCTATAATTACTCCAACCTACAACTCATATGCAACAATTTTAAGCACGTATGAATCCATAAAAAATCAGGATTATGACAATTGGGAGTGGGTAGTAACCGACGATTGTTCTACTGATCAAACAGTCGATATTTTGAAAAAAATCGCATTTAAGGATTCTAGAGTAAAAGTTTTTGTAAATGATACTAATTCGGGAGCAGCAGTTTCTAGAAATAGATGTATTTCAGAATCTAATGGTGAATTTATTGCTTTTTTAGATAGCGATGACTTATGGTTACCTAATAAGTTAATGTGCCAGTTAGAGTTTATGCTAGAAGGGAAGTACTCTTTTTCTTTTACTTCTTATGAATTGATTTACGAGAACGGAAATAAAATCGGAAAGGTTGTTGATAAAGGGGAAGTAGTATCAGTTTCTTATCAAGATATGTTAAGAAAGAAAGCAACGCTAGGTTGTTCTACAGTTATGTTGAAAAAGTCCTGTTTCCGAAGTTTGTCAATGCCAAATATACGTACGGGCCAGGATTATGCGTTATGGTTGAAACTGTTGAAACAAGACACTAATGCCTATCTTCTTCCCGTTATATTAACTGAATATCGTATAATGCCGAATTCAATTTCTAGAAATAAAATAAAAAAGGCAAAAAGGCAATGGCAAATCTATAGAGAAATTGAACAACTAAATATAATCGATTCAACTATTTCTTTTTTTCACTATGCATATCGTGCTGTATTTCGAATGTAGAATTTATTCGTAGTGGCTTTGTTGCGTAATTAAGTGGAACTAAATCCAGAACCTACGATCTGATTAGCTACGTCCACTACCTATCGTAGTCCTATGACTAAACCTCGTTACAAAGTCATCAACTGTAAGCAATACAACCAGTTATGCATTAAACGATATTATCTTTTTAACTAATTCAGCAATAATTTCCGACTCTGAAAGTTGGGAATATATTAAAATTTTGGTAGAAGATAACTTGGATTGATTTATTCAATATGATGATTTCGAACAAAGCATACTATTGTTCGAGTTATCAACCTTATTTTCCAATGCAACAGAAAAATGCGTTCTGGTGTGATTGCAGCAAATCAAGTTGTGTTAGAGTAGGTTAAAATTGCAGATAAGAGCAATGAAATAGAAGCGATCCCTGAACTGCTTGAGATGCTTTCCTTGTGAGGTTGTTTAGTGACGATTGATGCTATGGGGTGCCAAGCGGTGTTTTTCAAGGTAGTTGTCATCATTTGCTTACTTATTAAGCAGCTTCTCTTTCTGGATTTAGGTGAACGTCACCAACAGGCGCACAGTTCCTGATATCACCAGACCACCGCTCAGGCTTTCGCTGTTTTGCAGCGAGCAATACCTCTACACGACGCTTCAAGATCTCTTTATCTTTTCCATTGTGACGCTCTGAAGGCGTGACGCAGGGCAAGATCATGAAAAACCCATATGGAATAAGGGGTAGCGTGAAGTGATGTTTCCACTAATTTGTACACTGAAGTCACAACAAATTCAATACATTCAAGATCGATTTGATGATCAGATTTAGGTGTGATCATATACTGTTTTTTAACAGCAGATATTTAGCCATAATGAATGGATTAAGCCTTTTGGACCATATTTCAGTTATTCGAGACCCTCGCCAAGCTTGGAAAATAGAGCACACGCTAACCGACATTATCTTCTTAACAATTGCAGCAGTGATTGCTGGTGCTGAAGGTTGGGAGGATATTGAAGATTTTGGTGAAGATAACTTGGAATGGCTTAGGCAGTATGGTGATTTCAAACAAGGCATACTAGTACACGATACCATTGCCCGAGTTATCAATCTTATTTCCGCCAAGCAACTGCAACGATGCTTTACTGCGTGGATGAAAGACTGTCATGAGACGACAGAGGGTGAAGTGATTGCTATCGACGGCAAAACTCTCAGAGGCACATACAACAAAGACAAGCGTTGTGGTGCAATCCATATGGTTAGTGCCTTTAGTGCAGCAAACCAAGTTGTACTAGGACAAGTGAAGACTGCGGATAAAAGCAATGAAATAAAAGCGATCCCTGAACTGCTTGAAATGCTTTCCTTGCGAGGTTGTTTAGTGACTATTGATGCTATGGGATGCCAGAAGGATATAGCTGAAAAGATAGTCGCTCAAGATGCAGATTATCTCTTAGCGGTAAAAGGTAATCAAAAACGATTGGAGCAAGCGATTAGCCAAGTGTTTAATTCTAGTATGATTAATAGTTTTGAAGGTGATAAATACGTCACTCAAGAGAAAGGGCATGGTCGTACAGAAACGCGTTTGAGTATGGTTGTTCACAATACAGATTTCTTAGGCTATATAGCGTTTGATTGGGCTGAACTCTCCACAATTGGTATGGTCGTTTCAATTCGTCAAGAAGGTGATAAGCCAGCAGAAACAATGCAAATCAAGCACTACATAAGCTCAGCAAAACTAACGGCTAAAGCTTTACTAGAGAGCACGCGAGCACACTGGCGAATTGAAAGTGTGCCGCAGGCACTGAAGTTAGCAGCATAAGGAGATGCTATGACTTAAGGCATAAGCTCAGGAAGAGATGGTGGTAGGCCCACCGAAGTCTGCTGTCGGAAGCTGGCTTCAAACCACTCCAAGTGGCTGTAGTTAAGAGCTATGGTCATGAGCGTTGGAGTCAAAGTGCGAACGAAAGTTCGGCAGGTACGATATAGAGAGACGAGTTAACCCGAACCCATGTGGACGCGTCGTAATCCAGAGATTGACATCAAAACCAAGGGCGTTTCTATCTCTTGGGATAAGTCTATGAGTAAACTCCGAATGCTGCATAGACGGTGTCCGGCGTATAGTGGGCGTGAATCTATATCAGGCTCTTTTTGGGAACTGCGGGAACCAGTCGTTGTGATGCCTAAGGAAGACATACAAGCCACTGAATTGGCGAGTATTAGAGTACCGATGCACAGCACTGGGACGGAGCTATCTGTAGTAGTGAGGAAACAGCTGTAATGGTTGTGGAGCGAAGGGGTAGCGTTAGGCCGTCGTTAAGTTCTGCCCAACTGACAATAAGTCAGGAGGAGGCAGAGGTTAAGACAAAACAATTCAACATTTCAAAATGGCAAGTAGTCAACGCATACAAGTTGGTGAAAGCAAATGCAGGCGCGGCAGGGGTTGATAATGAAACACTGGCCGAATTTGACAGGAACTTAAAAGGAAATCTCTATAAAATTTGGAACCGATTGGCATCGGGAACCTACTTCCCTCCGCCAGTACTGGCTGTAGCCATTCCAAAGAAAGCCGGAGGCGAGAGGATACTTGGTATACCAACTGTCAGTGACCGCATCGCACAGATGGTGGTCAAACTGACATTTGAACCCCAAGTAGAACCGCACTTCTTGCCAGATTCGTATGGATACAGACCAAAGAAATCGGCTCTAGATGCTATAGGTGTAACTCGAAGACGGTGTTGGGACTATGACTGGTGCCTTGAGTTCGATATTAGGGCATTGTTTGATAAAATACCGCACGACCTACTGATGAAAGCAGTCGATAAACACTGCACAGAAAAGTGGGTAAGGTTATATATCAAACGTTGGTTAACAGCACCGATGAAAATGCCAGATGGAGAGTTGAAAGCAAGGGATATGGGAACACCTCAAGGAGGGGTAATCAGTCCTGTTCTCGCCAATCTCTTTTTACATTATGTCTTCGATAAATGGTTACACAAGCATTACCGCGGTATACCTTGGTGTCGATATGCGGATGATGGGCTGGTTCATTGCAAAAGCAAAGAAGAAGCCGAACACATGCTAGAGGTACTGAGAGAGCGCTTTGCTGAGTGTGGTCTAGAGTTGCATCCAGAAAAGACCAAAATACTTTACTGCAAAGACGGAAGCCGAAAAGGCAACCATGAACACACAAGCTTCGACTTTCTTGGATATACATTCAGGCGTCGATTAGTGAAGAATACCAAGCGAAACAGTATGTTTGTAAGCTTCACGCCAGCGGTGAGTAAGGTTGCTTTGAAAGCGATGAGGCGGAGAATTAAAACGCTGAAGGTACGAAGCCGAACAGATCTCAACATCGCACAGATATCAGGTTGGTTAAATCCAATGATAAATGGCTGGATTGGGTACTATGGTAAGTACTATCGGTCGTCGCTATACCCAGTGTTTAGACACATCAACAAAGCTCTGATTAGGTGGGCGAGACGCAAATACAAAAAACTTCGTCGCCATAAGACTCGAGCAACGCTGTTCTTGGAAAGGATAGCTAAGCAGAATCCGTGGTTGTTTGCCCATTGGAGGCATGGAATGAGAGGATCGTTTGCCTAATGGAAGCGGTATGAACTGAGAGGTTCACGTACCGTTTTGCGAGAGGCTGCAGGGGGAGTTCCTGCGGTCTACTCACCA
>NZ_JBFRJZ010000075.1:0-268 GCF_041469125.1 Vibrio sp. 10N.286.51.E5
TAATGAATTGACTGTGCCAAATACCTTCTTTCTACAAGAGAAAGTAGTTAAACGTATTGGTCACTCAGTTCATTGAAATCAATTTTGATTCCGAAGAATCTGTTTTATCTAACGATAAAACGTTTTGATATTCATCAACGAGTGCCCACACAGATTGATAGGTTTAAATTGTTAAAGAGCTTGTTCTCTAAAAAGAGAACGCTTTCAGTGCCTTAGCACTTAAGCAGGACGCGTATAATACGCTTTCTACTTTGAAAGTCAACATAAA
>NZ_JBFRJZ010000076.1:0-8987 GCF_041469125.1 Vibrio sp. 10N.286.51.E5
AAGTATGCTCCCGCCCTGCACCATCAATGAAGTGGAAATGTGTTTAGCGGATGGTAACTACACCCTAGAAGTCTCAGATTCTTATGGAGATGGAATGTGCTGCAGTGTGGGGAATGGTTCATACAGTTTGTCGGTAAATGGAACCGTTGTGGCATCTGGTGGTGATTTCCAAGCAAGTCAGAGTACAGAATTTTCGATTGGTGGTTCAACTGCACCACCAACTGAACCTCCAGTGTTAGGTGAGTATTACAAAGACGCTGAAGGAAAAGTGGGCTTTGCGTTAAAAACGGCCTTATATCAAATTATTGATAATCATAGCAGTCAGGGTTACGCCGCTATTTGGAGGTTGGTGTCTGAGGCTGACCTAGACGCATACTATGACACTGATGAGTCGATTCTCGATATGTATTCGGAGAAACCTTCAAGCTCAGATTCAATCCAATTTACTAAGGTGGCCGATCAATGTGGTCAATACAGAAAAGAAGGTGATTGCTACAACCGTGAGCACTCATTCCCGAAAAGCTGGTTTGGTGGGAAAGTCGAGCCAATGAACTCTGACGGTCACCATTTAATTGCCACTGATGGCTACGTTAACTCGAAACGTAGTAATTGGCCATTTGGTGAGGTGAGTAGCGCGACATACACATCAAGCAATGGTTCTAAGTTAGGCAGTGCAGCGAACTCTCTTGGATATGTGGGTACGGTGTTTGAGCCAATTGATGAGTTTAAAGGTGATTTTGCAAGAGCATATTTCTACATGGCCACACGCTATGAAAATGAAAATGAAATCGCTAATTGGGAAGGGAACTCTACAAGCTCTGATGCCGTTCTGGATGGAACCAATACAACTGTTTTTGAACCTTGGCTACTTACTATGCTAAAGCGTTGGCATTCTGAAGATCCAGTATGCCAAAAAGAAATCGACCGAAATAAGGCGGTACATGATTTTCAAGGGAATCGTAATCCGTTTATTGACCATCCAGAGTTTGTCAGCCAAATCTGGGGAAATTAATCGGAATATAACCACCATAACAATGGCTTGATGATTATTGAGTTGAGCCCAACCCTTTGTTTGGGTTCTTTTATTGAGAGGCATTATAGAGCATGCTTTTAAATATTTGAAAAAGCATATTGTCATGAAGGTCACGTATACTTTTCAGTGGTCTGCACCATCAATACAGGGCGCTACGTTAAGCGACTTTCCATACCTTTAGTTATCTCTGAATTGTTAATTTAGGGGAAACTGTAGCTCATTTTGCCCCTTTTCAATTCAGGACATTTTTCTATCAAATTATGTGGAAAGTCGTTTGACCTACATTTTCTAATCAGTGTGGTGTCTACTGTTCTGGGTTTCTGCCGACATCCTTTCTGAATAAGTTTTTGCTTTAGCTCGCGATAAATTTTGACGTAATTTGTTACATATAGCTGTCTGAGCACGTTGATCTGTAAACTCACTCATTGCTATTTTGCATGTAACTAACTGATTGCGATTGCGTATTGATATTGATAACTAATGGTTACAAATTTGTTATAGCAAAGCCGTGTTGATATTGGCTACTATTTGAACAACCAAGGAGGTGTGTATGAGACGATTCGAGAACATACTTTTTGCAACACAAGGTCTGCCTGGCCACAGTGACGCTCTGGGTCAAGCGATTAGAATAGCGGCTAACAATCACGTTCCAGTTTCGGGCCTGATTGCCTGTCCTGACTTTCCTACCGATCTCGTTCAATATCAACAAAGCTATGAACAGTCTTTACATGATTCGCTTCAGCAGAGCGTAAAAAATTTGCTTGAAGACCTGGCTATTTCTGAAGAGCAGGTGCCGTTTCCCCTGAGAGTTAAAAGCAGTGAAAATCCGGCGGTTTGTATCATCCAAGAAGCGATGCTGAATCATAATGACCTGATCATTAAAGAGGCTGAACCACTCAGTGAAGGGGCGGAAGGCTTTAAAGCGATAGACATGACTTTATTGCGTAAATGTCCTTGTCCAGTATGGCTGCATCGACCAATATTTAAACCACGAGACAAACGACGTATTGCAGTTGCGGTCGATCCCTTGGCTATCAACGATGAGCAGCAGGCACTATCGTGTCGATTGTTAGAGCTCTCTCGTTCGATTGCGGATACCTGTGATAGCCGATTACACATTATCTCTTGTTGGGAATATTATTTAGAGAACTACCTCGACAATCACGTTTGGATTCAAGTTGATGAGGCTCAGCTGTCTGTCGAGGTTTCTAAAGAGAAAGCGCGTCACGAACAAGCCTTGCAGCAATTAATTGATGACTCAGGTATTGCTGGTGAGGTGGTTGTTCATCACCTGCATGGTAAACCGGACGATAAAATTCCGGAGTGTGTTGATGAGGCAGAGATTGACGTGTTGGTCATGGGAACCTTAGCCCGAACCGGTATTTCTGGTTATGTGATTGGCAATACTGCCGAGAATATTCTTCAATCAATTAATTGCTCCTTAGTGGCAATGAAACCAGAGGGATTTATATCTCCAATCAAGTAACAAATTGATCTCGAAAAGCGGAAATAGCAATACTGAAGTAAGCGTGCACACGACAGACTAATAACTTCTTAGTGGAGGGTAGTATGAAGAAACTATGTCCTATTTGCCAAACTGAAATGCTTGAGCGCTCTCACATTTATGCATGCCCGAGAAACGATATCGGAGACTGCTCCTACGACGCACTGAGTGCAGTGAATGAAGAGTCGAGTTTTTTATTTGACCAGAGCAATTCCCATAGTGACATGCATTCTTATGTCGTTCTCGACAGCAAATAATTTGAACCAGTGGGATCTATCTATATTGGAATGGATGATCGTGACTTAATTTTAGCGGTCTTATTCAAAGCCTTCGTAAACTAGATAATCCGTTCACATGCCTTGCTCGGATTATCTTCCTGATGCCCAAATCAACAATGTGGTTGAAGCATGAAGTATCAGGAGAAGGCTTTTTTCCTTCGATTCTATGAGTCCCCATACACGCGTGAACGTAACGAAATGGATGGCGATATTGAATAGTGTAATAGGAAAAAAACACACAACAGGTTCAAAAGATCATTCTTTGATTCTCATGATTTTTCCTGTTCTACCCATGGTCATTTTCTTCTTGCTCATCAGTTGGTATGAGCCGGGAGGCGTGAGTTGGCAAACGAATTGGGTTCCTAGTTTAGATGTAAACCTGAGCTTCAAGTTGGATGGGTTATCTTTCCTGTTCGCGTGTTTGATCAGTGGTATCGGTGCATTGATCCAGATTTATGCACTGGCATATCTCAAGGGGGATTCGTCTCGATTCTCTTTTCACCTCTATCTGACGCTGTTTATGTTAGCGATGTTAGGTGTTGTCACGAGCGACAATATTCTACTCCTTTTTGTTTTTTGGGAACTTACCACCATAACGTCGTATCTTTTGATTGGCTTTAATCACGAGAAAGATAAATCCCGCAAGAA
The DNA here is from genome assembly GCF_041469125.1 of Vibrio sp. 10N.286.51.E5. NCBI lineage: Bacteria > Pseudomonadati > Pseudomonadota > Gammaproteobacteria > Vibrionales > Vibrionaceae > Vibrio > Vibrio sp. 10N.286.51.E5. The sequence continues at coordinate 3,464 of NZ_JBFRJZ010000076.1, forward strand.
CGCATTTCAATCTCTCATTGTCACTGGCGCTGGTGGCTTAGCGTTATTAGCAGGTTTGATACTGTTGGGTGAAATGGCTGGCAGCTATGAGATAAGTACCATCGTCGCGCAAAGTACGCTGATTGCACAACATGAATGGTTCCTGCCTTCGCTGGTTCTGGTTTTGCTCGGTGCGTTCACCAAATCGGCGCAGTTTCCATTCCACTTTTGGTTACCTAATGCAATGGCAGCGCCAACGCCAGTGAGCGCTTATCTTCACTCGGCCACTATGGTGAAGGCTGGGGTGTATTTGCTTGCCCGTGTTTCACCTATCTATTCACACAACGATATTTGGTTTTACACGCTCGGCATTTTTGGTGGCTTTACCGCTATATGGTGTGCGTTATTAGCGCTCAAGCAAACTGATTTGAAGTTGATGCTGGCATACAGCACGAATGTTGCCTTAGGTAAATTGGTATTGTTGATTGGTATGGGTACTGAGCTTGCGATGATGGCCGCGCTGCTGTTTGTCTTGGCTCACTCGTTCTACAAAGCCGCGCTGTTCATGGTGGTGGGTAATATCGATAAGGCAACGGGAACGCGTGACATTCGAATGTTGTATGGTTTGAAAACAGCGTTAATACTCAGCCTCGTAGCCGCAATCATCGCTGCTCTGTCGAAATCGGGCGTGCCACCATTACTCGGGTTCTTGAGCAAAGAGTACATGTACAAATCCGGTCTGGAGGTGAGCGTTATCCTTACCGTTATCTTCCTTGTGGTTAACGTCATTATGGTGGCGTTGGCGTTGGCGCTGATCGTGAAACCTTTCTTCGCGACTTATGAAGGTAATCCAACGCCAGCCAAGAAAGTGGAATCCAGTAAAGGGCTTTGGCTGCCAGCAATGTTGCTTGCCATTGCCAGTGTGCTTGCGCCGGTGCTTGGTTTAGATTGGATCAACAACAATGTGGTTATTCCGGGGGTTTCGTCGAGCTTGCCTGACTCAGCACCACAAGCAGCCAAGCTTTGGCAAGGCGTGAATTTGCCGTTGGTGCTGAGTGTATTAACTTTGTTACTCGGCTTTGTTTTATATCGAGTCTACCCAAGGCTGTTGGTGGGCGGACAACGTGAAGGGGCCGTGGTGCCAACAGCCGAATCCGTTTTCGACAAAATTATGGCAGGCATGATGCGGTTAGCTAAATGGCAAACGCAGTTATTACAGCAAAAGCGCTTAAGTTATTACGTGTTGCTGTTCTATATTGTTCTCGCTGGATTACTGTTAAGCAGTCCGTTAGTGATCCCACGAGCTCGATTTGCTGCATTAACGGACATTAATTTCTACGAGGTAAGCATTGCACTGCTACTTATCGCTGCTGCCTTAGTCTGTACCTTTACCAAGTCTCGTTTGTTGGCGGTATCTGCGCTTGGTGTTGTGGGCTTTATGACCACTTTAGTCTTTATGATTTACAGCGCGCCAGATGTCGCGAAAACCTTATTGCTGGTTGAAACCTTGATGGTTGTATTTGTGGTGCTGTTGATACGTCACATTCCGGGCTTAATGACGGTGCCGCAACATCCTATTCGCCGAAAGTTGCTGCACGCGGCGATAGCTGGTGTGATTGGTATCTCGGTAACGGCGTTGTTGATCAATATCACCGCCCAACCTTTAGATGCCACTCTGGCTGATTTCTTCGCAGAAAACAGTGTTCCCGGCGGACATGGACGCAACATCGTCAACGTGATTTTGGTTGATTTTCGAGCCTTCGATACGTTGGGTGAGGTAATCGTGGTCGTGATGGCTGGTATCGCTGCGGTGAGTTTGTTGAAAACGCACTATCACAAACGTAATCGTATCCATTCCCTTATTTTTGCCACTACTGCACACATCGTTGCAGCGCTGATGTTGGTGTTTTCACTTTACTTATTGTTGCGTGGACATAACGAGCCGGGTGGTGGTTTCATCGGTGCGCTGATTGCTGTAATTGGTTTTGCGTTACTGATGTTTGCAGAGTCGCCAAAGTACGTTCGGGATCGTTTGTATTTCGCGCCATTTAGCATTGCTCTATTTGGTATTTTCTTAAGCTTCGTGGCTGGCCTGATGAGCTTTGCTTTCAATTTGCCGTTCTTAACCGGTTTGTGGTGGAAAGATATTCTACCGCTCGGCACACCGCTGATATTCGACGTCGGTATTTACCTCGCCATCATTGGTGGCGTGATGGGGATGTTGTTACGTGTGAATGAGGAGTTGGATTGATGGAAATACTATGGAGTCTCGTGGTCGGTGTGTTTGTCGCGGCTGGTGTCTATCTTATGCTTGAGCGACACATCTTGCGTCTATTATTCGGTTTGATCTTATTGAGTAGTGCCGTGAACATCGCGATTTTCACTGCCGGACGTTTAACGCCCGGACTACCGCCTTTGATTGATGCGAATTCACAATTACCACCGGAAGGTGCGGCAAACCCGCTTCCTCAAGCTTTAATTCTGACTGCCATTGTGATTGGTTTTGGCTTGTTGGTGTTCGCGTTGATGCTGTTTTACCGTGCATATTCAGAAGCGGGCTCGGCCGATGTTGATGCGATGCGACGTTCTGAGGAGGATGAATGACGACGATTTGGTTGACGTTACCCGCAGTGATTTCGCTTCTTACCGCTGTCGCCATCTTCTGCGCGAAGCGTAACAACGCGCTGGCGGATGCGATAAGTGGCACAAGCGCATTGGCGACTTTGGTGATTGCAGCATTGTTGACGCACGATGTCATCAACGGCGGTCCGCAAGCAGTGGCGTTTGGTCAGTGGGCGGCACCATTTGGCATTGTTTTTGTGGCGGATTATCTTGCCGTCGCCATGGTGATGGTGACGGCCATTATTGGTGTAGTGAGCGTGTTCTACGCCATGGGCGATCTGCAAGAAAAGGCATCTTACGGCACATTTCATGCGCTGATGCATATCTTGTTGGCCGGCGTGTATGGTGCGTTTCTTACCGGAGATATTTTCAACCTCTATGTGTGGTTCGAGGTGATGTTGATAGCATCGTTTGGTTTGATGATCTTAGATGGATCAAAGCAACAAGTGGATGGAGCAGTGAAGTACGTGATGCTCAATCTAATATCGACCTTGGTCTTCTTGCTCGCGATTGGCTTACTCTACGGTGCAACAGGGACTTTGAACCTCGCGGATTTACACGCCAAAGCCGCACTGATTCCGTCTGACACCAAAACTTTGCTCGCGGCACTGTTCCTATTCGCGTTTGCGATAAAAGCGGCGTTGTTTCCCGTTTTTGCTTGGCTACCTGCTTCTTACCATACATTGCCAAGCGCCGTTGTCGCACTGTTTGCTGCGTTGCTGACCAAGGTTGGAGTGTATGCGCTGATTCGTGTGTTCACTTTGATTTTTCCGCTATCAGAAAGTGGTTGGCAGCCAACTCTGATGTGGGTGGCGGGGCTTACGATGTTAACTGGTGTATTGGGGGCCGCGAGCCAATACGACATTAAAAAAATTCTCTCTTTCCATATCATCAGCCAGATCGGTTATATGATCATGGGATTGGCGATCTACACGCCGCTCGCCATTGCGGGTGCGATTTTCTACATCGTGCACCACATCATTGTGAAAGCAAATTTGTTCCTGATTGGCGGCTTTATCGAGCGTAACTATGGCTCGGGCAAACTTGGGCAATTAGGCGGAGTCTACAAAGCCATGCCTTGGCTAGCTTTCTTGTTTCTCATTCCTGCATTCTCTTTAGCGGGGTTTCCACCTCTGTCGGGTTTCTGGGGCAAGTTCCTTGTCATCAAATCTAGTTTGCAAACCGAGTTGTATTGGCTTGCAGGGGCCGCGCTCTTAGTGGGTCTGTTAACGGTGTTCTCGATGACCAAGATCTGGAACGAGGTGTTTTGGAAAAAGCCTCAGCAAACACTCAAAACTCAGCCAATGAACAAGTACACAAAAGGATTGTATTGTGTGCCAATAGCCACGTTGACCACGTTAAGTCTGATTATTGGTTTGGCAGCCGAGCCGTTTTACCAATTTTCAGTGCAGGCAGCAGAACAGTTGATTGAGCCCCAAGCCTACGTAAAAGCGGCTCTTGGAGAGAGTGCATTGGCTGACAGTGCAATAGGTGACAGCGAAATAGCTGAACGCGTGGCATTGAATTCATCGGGAGGGAGCCAATGATTTATCTATTTTTGAACTTGTTTCTTGCCTTAGCGTGGATGCTGCTAAACGGCAACTATACAGGCACGAACTTCATTCTTGGTTTTGTGGTTGGCTTTTTGGCGTTGCGACTCAGTCAACCGTTTGGTTTGAAAAACAGTTACTTCCGACGCTTCCGTGCTTTTGTTGGCCTGTTTCTTTTCTTCTGTTACGAGATGGTGATCTCGGTAGCCAGAGTCGTCTGGGATGTGGTCACGCCAACCCATTTGAGTGATCCAGATATCGTGTATGTCCCGTTAGATGTTGAGTCAGATTTAGAGATCTCTTTACTCGCAAACATGGTTTCTCTTACTCCGGGAAGCTTGAGTTTAGATGTTACACCAGATAAGAAGCACATGGTTGTGCACGCGATGTTTGCACCCGATCACGAAAAGGTTATTCGAGAAATCAAAGACGGTTTAGAAAAACGGATTTTGGAGGTGACGCGTGACTGATGGATTAGAAATCGGTATCTGGTTACAGATGAGCATCACGTTCGCTTATATCGGACTACTGCTCAGTATCTTGATGGCATTCATTCGCTTGGTGCTCGGTCCAACCTTTGCCGATAGAGTGGTCGCGCTTGATCTGATTTCATTCGTGACGGTGGGCTTTATTGCTGTTTATACCCTAGATAGCGGGCAGCAACCCTTGTTGGATATTGCTATTACACTCGGTCTAGTGGCCTTCCTAGGAACCATCGCGTTTGCCAGGCTTATCTTTAAAAGAAAAGGAGAGGTGTAATGGACACTATCGTTGGGATTTTACTTTGTCTTGGAACCTTATTTACGCTCATCGCAAGTCTTGGGATCTTACGAATGCCCGATCTCTACACACGAATGCACGCCGCGACTAAAGCGGGTACGGTGGGCTTAGCATCATTGTTATTAGCGGTGGCGGTGGCCATGCCAGAAATCACGGTGATTTCACGAGTGATTGGCACAATGTTGTTTATCTTCATTACCGCTCCGGTAGCAGCACACTTGCTGGGGAAAGCGACCCGAGAAAGTGGTTATCAAATCTGGAGAAACGACAAATAGCGTGGTCTTTCACTTTATGTAAATGTTGTTTCATTTGGTAACCATGAAACTACGCAATCATAACGTGAGCAGATCAGGATGTTATTTTTGCTTTTCGGTGGATAAACCTAATTTCGACCGCCCCTGCAAGAGCATGTAAGATTCTCCACTCCTTTCTCAGCTGAGTTGTCGCTCCGCCACTGCAGTGGAGGCTCGCAATATCTAGGGTAATTCTTGAATGCTAATTTAGCAAAGTCACTGACACAGAATTGTTCAGAAGTGCGCTGACGGGGCATGTAACACGAAAATGCCCCATTCCGTATATGGAATCCACGTATT